>CAMTIW010000015.1 GCA_947072665.1 uncultured Fusobacteriaceae bacterium
CTGGAATTTTAGAAAATATAGTTTATCTAGAGCTTAAAAGAAGAGGATATAATGTCTTTATTGGAAAGTTAGATGATAAGGAAATAGATTTTATAGGTGAAAGAAGAGATGAAAAAATTTATATACAAGTAGCTTATAAGCTTTCATCAGAGGAAACTATTCAAAGAGAGTTTGGGTCACTTTTAGCAGTAAAAGATCATTATCCTAAATATGTGGTTACAATGGATGAATTTTTCCAAGACAATATAGAAGGTGTAAAACATATTAAACTTTTAGATTTTTTAATGGAAGAATAGATTTTATCAATAAAATATATTAAAATTTAATTTGAAAAAAAATAAAAATAATGGTATAGTAAAATATAAATTAAAATTAAAAACTAAAAACTAAATAAAGCTTATATAAAAGTCATAATAAGGATGACAAGTTTCTACCTGCAACCGTAAATTCGCAGACTATAAGCATATAGTTCTTCTTTTGTTATGGAAAACTATATGCCTTATAGGAAATCACAATGTTGATTTCCTATTTTTATTTTATCAAAAAAATAAAAGGGAGGATTTTAGTAATGAAAAATAATAAAATTAAGGAATTTAAAATCAGGAGCGCAATTTATTTTAGCCATGTTTAATGGTTGATATAGATTGCGTTTTTTTATAATTTTTTTTAGGAGGCGTTTTGGTGAAAGTTGCTGTAATAATGGGGAGTAGGTCAGATTTATCCACAATGAAAGAAACTATTAAAATTTTAAATGAATTTGAAGTTGAGCATGAGGTTAGAATAGTATCAGCTCATAGAACACCTGAATTCATGTTTAATTATGCAAAAGAAGCTAAAGGGAGAGGTATAAAAATTATTATAGCGGGAGCGGGAGGAGCAGCACATTTACCTGGTATGGTGGCAAGTTTGACATCTATTCCAGTTATAGGAGTCCCGATAAAATCTAAATCTTTAAGTGGTTTAGACTCACTATTATCCATTGTACAAATGCCTGGTGGAGTTCCTGTTGCCACAGTAGCCATAGGAGAGTCAGGAGCTAAAAATGCAGGGATATTAGCAGTTAAAATTTTAGCACTAGAGGATAAAAATTTAGATATGAAATTAGAGGAATTTACTAAAAATATGAAAAATAAAGTTTTAGAAAGCAGTATTGTGGAGGATGAAAATGAGTGATAGTTTTAAAATTGGGATTTTAGGTGGGGGTCAACTTGCAAAAATGCTCTGTGATGCAGGGCAAGAAATGGGTTACAAGACGATAGTTTTAGACCCTTCAAAGGATTCTTGTGCTAAATTTTCAGCTGATATTTTTTTAGAAGGTTCTTATACAGACAAAGAACTATTGAAAAAGATGGTAGAAAATAGTGATGTAATAACCTATGAATTTGAGAATATTCCAAGTGAGACAATAGGTATGTTAATAGAGTTAGGTGGGAATATACCACAAGGGAAAAAACCTTTATATATAAGTCAAAATAGAATTAGAGAAAAAGAATCTGTAAATAAAATAGGGATAAGAACAGTGGAATATAGAATAGTAAATAGTAGAGAGGAATTAATAAAGGGTGCTGAAGAATTGGGCTACCCAGTAATTTTAAAAACAGCAAGTGGTGGCTATGATGGGAAATCACAATGGATAATAAAAAAAATAGAAGAGTTAAATAATATATCTTTAGAAGATAAAGAGTATATTTTGGAAAAAATGATAGATTTAAAAAAAGAACTTTCAGTTATGGTTTTTAGAAATAAGAGAAAAGAAGTAGTGACACTACCAGTTGTAGAGAATATAAATAGAGGAACAATGCTATATGAAAGTATAGTTCCAGCTAAAATAAATGAGAGTTTAGAGAGGGAAATAACTGAATTAGCTATAAAAATCATGAAAGAATTAGATTTTATAGGAGTTTTAGGAGTGGAGTTTTTTATGGATAATAAAGATCAGTTATATTTTAATGAAATGGCACCCAGACCTCATAATAGTGGTCATTATTCAATAGATTGTTGTGATTTTTCACAGTTTCATCTTCATTTAAAAAGTTTAGGAGATGAAGAATTGCCAAGTCCTATTCTTTTAAGAAAAGGATTAATGAGAAATATAGTAGGGAAAGAGATTGAGGAATATAGTATTAATAAAAAGGTAGATGAGAATATAAAAGTTCATATATATGGAAAAAAAGAATGGAAACAGGGACGAAAAATGGGACATATAACAATTTTAAATGAAAGAATATAGGAGAGGATAATGGATAAACGTATATTTATAAAAAAAAAATTGGGGTTTCAAGTTGAAAGTGACTCACTTTTAAATGAAATTAAGGAAAATTTAAAAGAAAAAAAATTAGAAGAGATAAGTATTTATAATATTTATGACATATTTAACATAGATTTAGATACATTGGAACTTTTAAATAAAAAAGTGTTATCAGAGCCAGTTACAGATGAAGTTTTCCAAGAGTTAGATTGGAAAGATGAAAAATATTTAGCTATGGAGTTTTTACCAGGTCAATATGACCAAAGAGCTAGTTCTGCAATGGAATGTTTAGGAATTTTAAGTGATAGTGAAGATATAATAATTAAAAGTGGAAAATTATTAATTTTCAAAGGTGAAATACAAGATTTTGATAAAATAAAAACATATTTAATAAATCCAATTGAGATGCGAGAGAAAAATTTGGAAATATTATGTGACAGACAAGATATAGAAATAGAGCCTGTAAAGGAGTATATAGGATTCATAAATCTAGATGAAGAAGAATTACAGGATTTTTTAGATAAAAATTCATTGGCTATGACATTAGAAGATTTAACAGCAATTCAAAATTATTTTAAAAATATAGAACAAAGAAATCCTAGTGAGACAGAGATAAAAGTATTGGATACCTATTGGTCAGACCATTGTAGACATACAACTTTTGAAACTTATTTAAAAAATATTTCCATTGAAAAAGGTGAATTTCAAATTGAAATACAAAAATCTTATGAAAAATATCTTTCATTTAAAGAAGAGCTGGGAAGAACAGAAAAACCAATAACACTTATGGACTTAGGTACTATTGGAGCAAAATATATAAAGAAATTAGATCTTTTAGAAGATATTGAAGACTCCAATGAGATAAATGCCTGTAGTATAGAAATAGATGTAGATGTGGATGGAAAATTAGAGAGATGGTTACTTATGTTTAAGAATGAAACTCATAATCATCCTACTGAAATAGAGCCATTTGGTGGTGCTAGTACTTGTGTAGGTGGGGCAATAAGAGACCCACTTTCAGGAAGAGCATATGTTTATCAAGGTATGAGAATAAGTGGTGCTGGAGATATTTGTGAAGAGTTAGAAAAAACTTTAGAGAATAAACTTTCACAAAGCAAAATATCTAAGGGTGCAGCTAGAGGTTATTCTTCATATGGGAACCAAATAGGGCTAGCAACAACATTTGTAAAAGAGATTTATAATGAAGGATATAAGGCTAAAAGAATGGAAGTAGGTGCTGTAGTAGGTGCAGTAAAGAAAGAGTATGTTCGAAGAGAAGAACCTAAAACTGGAGACTTAGTTGTAGTTTTAGGGGGGCGAACAGGAAGGGATGGAATAGGAGGAGCCACTGGGTCATCTAAGGAACATAATGAAAATTCACTTATGAAATGCTCTTCTGAAGTTCAAAAAGGAAATGCTCCTGAAGAAAGAAAAATTCAAAGATTATTTAGAAATCCAGAAGTTACTAAACTAATAAAAAAATCTAATGATTTTGGAGCAGGTGGAGTCAGTGTAGCAATTGGAGAGATTGCTAGAGGTGTGAGTATAAATTTAGATAAATTAAAAGTTAAATATTTAGGGTTGAATGGAACAGAACTTGCAATATCTGAATCTCAAGAAAGAATGGCAGTTGTTATTGAGGAGAAAGATTTAGAATTATTTTTAAAGATGGCTATGGAAGAAAGTTTAGAAGCCACAGTTGTAGCAACAGTAACAGAAGAGGAACGACTTGTAATAACATATAAAGGGAAAAAAATTGTAGATATATCTAGAGAATTTTTAGATACTAATGGAGCTAGGGTAGAGCAGAATGTATGTGTAGTAGAGTCAAAAAATAAGAGTCCATTTAAAAAAAATATAGAGATAAGTAAAGAGAATATTGAAAATATTTTAATTAGTATGAATGTATCTTCTCAAAGAGGTATGGTTGAAATGTTTGATTCTACTGTGGGAAGAAGTACCGTTCTTATGCCTTATGGTGGAGAGTATCAACTTACAGAATCAGAAGCTAGTATTCAAAAGATACCTACGTCAGGGGTAACAAATACAGCATCAATTTTATCTTTTGGATATAATCCAGAAATATTTGAATATTCACCATATTTAGGTGGTATTTATTCGGTTATAGAATCATTGGGGAGAATTGTAGCAGTAGGTGGTGACTATAGAAAAGCTAGACTAAGTTTCCAAGAGTATTTTGAAAAACTTGGTAAGAATAGTGAAAAATGGGGTAAACCATTCTCGGCATTATTAGGTGCATTAGAAGCTCAAATTGAATTTAAGACTCCTGCAATTGGTGGAAAAGATAGTATGAGTGGAAGTTTTAAGGAGATACATGTACCACCAACTTTAATATCTTTTGCAGTTGTTACAGAGAATGTTGAGAATATAATATCCTCAGAATTTAAAGAATTAGGGAACTATGTTTATTTAATAAAAAATCAAAGTGATGAAAAAAACATACCAGATTATGATTCAGTGAGATGTAATTATGACTATATAAGAGCTGAAATAAAAAATAAAAAAATAGTTTCAGCTTGGGTAATAAAATTTGGTGGAATACTAGAAGCTATAAGTAAAATGTCAATTGGAAACATGATAGGTTTAGAAGTTAATATAAATGAAAATATATTTGATATTTTACCTGGAAGTATGATTGTAGAATCCAAAGAAAAATTATCCAAGGGAATATTATTAGGAGTATTAAATAACAGAACAAATATAAAAATAAATAGTATAGAATTTAAATTAAATGAGATAAAAGATTTATTAGAAAAAAGATATAAAAAAATATACCCTTGTGAGATGAACTGTGAAAATTTAAATAAAAAATTATCAGGACCTGAAAATAAGAATTTAAAAGAAGAGGGAACAAGAATAAATAAAGCAAAAAAATTATACACCAATCCTAAAGTTTTAATAGTTACTTTTCCAGGAACTAATTCAGAATATGATACTGAAAAAGCCTTTAAAAAAGCAGGTGGAGATGTTGAGATCTTTGTTTTTAATAATTTAACTGTGGAAGAAAGAATAAATTCTATTAGAAGATTAAGTGAAAAGATAAAGAATTCACAAATATTAGCTTTACCAGGTGGATTTAGTGGAGGAGATGAACCAGATGGCTCTGGTAAATTTATAGCTAATGTACTTCAAAACAAAGTAATAAATGAGAGTATAAAAGAATTTTTAAAAAATGAAGGGTTGATATTGGGAATTTGTAATGGATTTCAAGGTCTTATAAAATCGGGACTTTTACCCTATGGAGATATAGAGCAGTTAAATGAAAAATCGCCAACTCTTTTTAGAAATGATATAAATAGACATATTTCCCGAATGATAAAAACCAAAATAATCTCCAATTCATCACCTTGGCTTTCAACTTTTAAAATAAATGAAGAACATACCTTACCAATATCTCATGGAGAAGGGAAGTTTATATTAAGTAATGAGTTAGCTAAAGAATTATTTGATAATAATCAAATTGCATTACAATATTGTGAGGGAGATAATTTAAATGGTTCCAGTTATTCTATTGAGGGAATAATTTCAAAGTGTGGTCAGATATTTGGGAAAATGGCTCATTCAGAACGTTATGAAGAGGGACTTTTCAAAAATATTAGCGGGAATAAAAACCAAGATATTTTTGCAAATGGTATAAATTATTTTAAAAAATAAAAAATAGGAGATAAAAATGAAAATTGAAAAATTAGAACAGATATATGAAGGGAAAGCAAAAAAAATATATTCAACAAATAATGAAAATGAAGTTATTATCTATTATAAAGATGATGCAACAGCATTTAACAATATAAAAAAAGGTCAAATTTTAAATAAAGGAATCTTAAATGCAAGAATTACTACTATAATATTTGAATATTTAATGAAGAATGGTATAAAAACTCATTTAATAAAAAACATTTCACAAAGAGAGCAACTCTGTGAAAGAGTAACTATAATTCCTTTGGAAGTTATTGTAAGAAATATATTGGCTGGCTCTACTGCTAAATTATTTACCATGGAAGAGGGGTTAAAATTAGATACACCTATTTTTGAGATTTGTTATAAAAAAGACGAATTAAAAGACCCAATGATAAATGATTCCCATGCAATAGCATTGAAATTAGCAACTAGAGAAGAACTAGATACTATATATAGAGAAACTTCTAAAATAAATGAGTTACTTAAAAATTTATTTGGAGGTATAGGAATAAACTTAGTAGATTTCAAAATAGAGTTTGGAAAAGATAAAGATGGAAATATAGTTTTAGCAGATGAAATATCACCAGATAGTTGTCGTCTTTGGGATGAAAAAACAGATGAAAAAATGGATAAAGATAGATTTAGAAGAGATTTAGGAAATGTAGAAGAGGCGTATATTGAAGTTTTAAAAAGACTTGAAAGTACGGTGCTAGTATGAAAATGGAAAAAGAATATTTCTTAAGTGGAAAAATAAATGAAGAGTGTGGTGTTTTTGGTGTTTTTAATGTAGAAGCAGCCTCACAACTTACTTATTATGGGTTACATTCTCTTCAGCATAGGGGGCAAGAAGGGGCTGGAATTGCAAGTGCCAATAAAGATATGATTATAAGACATAGAGGTGAAGGCTTAGTAACAGAAGTATTTACAGAAAAGAAATTAAAAACTCTTTTGGGCGAGATATCTATTGGTCATGTACGTTATTCCACAACAGGTGGCGGTGGAATAGATAATGTTCAACCTATTCTAATAAGATCTCATAAAGGGGATTTTGTTATCGCTCACAATGGAAATATAGTAAATGCAGAAAAATTAAAAATAGAACTAGAAAGTATGGGTAGTGTTTTTCAATGTACATCTGACAGTGAAATAATAGGTCATTTAATTCAAAGAGAAGAAGGGTCATTTGAAGAAAAAATAATAAAAGCTTTACCAAAACTAGAAGGAGCTTTTTCATTTTTAATAATGACAACAGAGGCTATTTATGCAATAAGAGATAAAAATGGATTAAGACCACTTTCCATGGCTAAGATAGGAGAAGGATATGGATTTTCATCAGAAACTTCAGCATTTGAAATAGTAGGTGGGGAATTTTTAAGAGGTTTGAAACCTGGAGAGATGGTAATAGTTACAAAAGAGGGGATAAAAAGTAAAAATTATACACTGGCAACACAAAATAAAATGTGTGCAATGGAGTATATTTATTTCTCTAGACCAGATAGTGTAATTAATAGTTTAAATGTACATAATTCTAGAAGAATGGCAGGAAAAATACTGGCACGGGAATATCAAGTAGAAGCAGACATTGTAATAGGAGTTCCAGACTCATCTCTTTCAGCTGCCATGGGATATTCAGATTTTTCAGGACTTCCTTATGAAATGGGCCTTATAAAAAATAGATATGTGGGAAGAACTTTCATAAAACCTAGTCAACAACAAAGGGAAAGAGGGGTTAAAATGAAACTATCTGCCATGGAATCAGTTGTTAAAGGGAAAAGGGTAGTTTTAATAGATGATTCTATAGTAAGAGGGACAACGTCTAAATTGATTGTAAAATTATTAAAAGAAGCAGGAGCTAAAGAAGTTCATATGAGAATAGCCTCACCACCTATAATAAGTCCTTGTTTTTATGGGGTGGACACTTCTACATATAATGAATTAATAAGCACTAGATTGAATGAGAAAGAGCTTGCTAAATATATAGAAGCAGATTCAGTAGCATTTTTAACAGAATCAAATCTAGAAGAAGCACTGGGTGAGAATATTTGTAAAGCGTGTTTTACAGAAAAATATCCAACAGAAATATTTGGATTATTGGATAAAATAAAAAAGGAAGGTAAAAATGAGTAAAAAATATATGGAAGCTGGAGTGAGTTTAGAAGCTGGGTATGAATCTGTAAGAAGGATAAAAAGTCATGTTTCTAGAACAAAAATTAAAGGTTCAATAGATAGTTTAGGTGCTTTTGGAGGGATGTTCGATTTATCAGTATTAGGTCTGAAAGAACCAGTTTTAGTGAGTGGTACTGATGGAGTAGGAACTAAGCTTATGCTGGCCATAGAGCTAGATAAACATGATACCATAGGCCAAGATGTTGTAGCTATGTGTGTGAATGATGTTTTGGTCCAAGGGGCTATGCCAATATATTTTTTAGACTATATAGCAGTATGGAAAAATATACCAAGTCAAATAGAAGCCATAGTAAAAGGAGTGGCTGATGGTTGTGTTCTATCAGAATGTGCACTCATAGGTGGAGAGACAGCTGAAATGCCAGGTATGTATGAAGTTGGTCATTATGATATAGCCGGTTTTACAGTTGGTGCTGTGGAAAAATCTAAACTTATAACAGGGAATAAAATAAAAGATGGTGATGTGATAATTGGTCTTCCATCTAGTGGTGTACATTCTAACGGATTTTCTTTAGTAAGAAAAATTTTAAAAGACAATAAACTAGAATTAGATAAAATTTATCATGGATTTGAAGAAAAATTAGGAGCGGTACTATTAACACCAACTAAAATATATGTTAAAGCGATAAAAAAAGTATTGGAAAAAGTAGAAGTGAATGGTATGTGTCATATAACAGGAGGAGGGTTCTATGAGAATGTACCAAGAATATTACCCAAGGGCTTGAAAGCTAAAATAGATATAAATAATATAGTTACCCCTAAAATATTTGAGTTCTTAGGAGAAAAAGGAGAAATACCTAAAGAAGAGCTATATAATGTTTTCAATATGGGGATAGGATTTATGATTATTATAGATGAAAAATTCTCTAATGAAACTCTTGAGCTTTTAAATTTATCTGGAGAAAAAGTGACATTAATAGGGCGTATAGAAAAAGGAGAAGGAGTAGAGTTAAAATGGTAAAAGTTGCCATATTAGCATCTGGAAATGGTGGTAATTTCGAAAATATAGTATTATTCACCAAGGATAAAGAGTTAAAAAAAGAAGAATTAAAATTTCAAGTTAAAGTGTTAATTACAGATAAAGAGACTTCTTATGTGAGGAAAAGAGCTGAAAATTTAAAAATAGACAATTATTATATAAGTCCTAAAGAATATGCTTCAAAGCGAGATTATGAAGATAGGATAATTGAAATTTTAAAAGAAAATAAGATAGAGTTAATTGTATTAGCAGGTTATATGAGAATTATAGGAAAGGATTTTATAAGAGAATATAAAGATAGAATTTTAAATATTCATCCAGCATACCTTCCTGAGTTTCCAGGTCGGTATGGAATAAGAGATGCTTTTAATAGTGGTACAAATAGAACAGGAGTTACAGTTCATTGGGTGGATGAGGGAGTAGATACAGGAGTGGTAGTATATCAAGAGCGAATAGAGATAAAAAAAGAATGGAATATGGAAAAATTAGAAGAAATAATACATGAAGTTGAGCATAGAATTTATCCAAAAGTAATACAAGGAATAAGCGAACAAATTATGGAGGGGAAATGAAAAGAGCATTAATAAGTGTTTACAATAAAGAGGGCTTAGTAGAATTTGTAAAAGGATTAATACTAAATGGGTATGAAGTGATTTCAACAGGAGGAACAAAACAGTATTTAGAGGAGGCTGGAATTAAAGTTATTGGAATTTCAGAGATAACAGGATTCCCAGAAGTTATGAATGGGCGAGTGAAAACTCTTCATCCTAAGGTTCATGGAGCACTTTTATGTGTGAGAGATAATGATGATCATATGAAAGAATTATTAGAAAATAGTATAGAGTTAATAGATATGGTTGTAGTTAATTTATACCCTTTTAAAGAGACAGTAGAGAAAGAAAATGTAACACATGAAGAGATTATTGAAAATATAGATATTGGTGGACCTAGTATGCTTCGGTCAGCAGGTAAAAATTATAAATATGTAACTGTTTGTTGTGATCCCCATGACTATGAGAAAATTTTAAATGAAGTAGATGAATTTGGAAATACACTTCTAAAAACTAGAGAATATCTTGCAGGGAAAGTTTTTTCCAATACAGCTATTTATGACTCTACAATAAGTAATTATTTCTCAAAAAAAAATAATGAACAATTCCCAGATATGTTAACACTTGCTTATGAGAAAGTTCAGGATTTAAGATATGGAGAAAACCCCCATCAAAAAGGTGCTTTCTATAGAAATATTACAACTGGTTATTCCTTATCCAATGGAAATCAAATAAATGGAAAAGAATTATCATATAATAATATACAAGATGGAAATGCCAGTTTAGAAATATTAAGAGAGTTTAAAGAACCTACAGTTGTAGTGGTAAAACATATGAATCCTTGTGGTGTTGGGATGGGTGAAAATTTAGAATTAGCGTGGAAAAAAGCTTATGAAGCAGACCCTGTATCTATTTTTGGAGGAATAGTAGCAACGAACCAAATAGTAGATAAGAATATTGCATTGGAACTAGAAAAATTATTTTTAGAACTGATAATAGCCCCAGCTTTTGAAGAAGAGGCTAAAGTTATTTTAAAGAAGAAGAAAAATCTTAGAATAATTGAGTTGGATATGAACTTAGAGATAAAGAATAAACAAAGAATAGTAAGTGTTATGGATGGTGTTCTTATTCAAGATATGGACTTAGTTGAAGCGAAAAAAAATGAATTTGTTTGTGTAACAGACCAAAAACCAACAGAGGAAGATTTAGAGGAGTTATTATTTGCGTGGAAAGTTGTTAAACATGTAAAATCTAATGCCATAGTATTGACAAAAAATAATCAGACATTGGGAATAGGAGCAGGTCAAATGAATAGGGTAGGAGCGGTAGGAATAGCCATAGAGCAAGCTAAAGAAAAATCTTTAGATTCATATATGGGTTCAGATGCATTTTTCCCTCTTCCAGACACTGTGGAACTAGCTATAAAAGCAGGTGTGAAAGCTATTATTCAACCAGGTGGCTCAATAAAAGATAAACTGTCCATTGAGAGATGCAATGAGGCAGGAATAATAATGGTTTTTACAAATGTAAGATATTTTAAACATTGATTTCGGAGGGTAAATGAAAATTTTAATAGTTGGAAAAGGTGGTAGAGAACACTGTTTAGCTTGGAAAATAAAATCCAGTCCATTAGCTGATAAAATTTTTATGGCTCCTGGGAATCCAGGTATGAAAAATTTAGGTGAAATTATAGATATATCTGAAAATTCAATTATAGAACTTGCTGATTTTGCAGAAAAAGAAAAAATTGATTTAACAGTAGTGGGCCCTGAATCTTCTTTAGCTTTAGGAATTGTAGATGAGTTTGAAAAGCGAAACTTAACTATTTTTGGTCCAAATATGAAAGGGGCAAAAATTGAATCGAGT
The DNA here is from genome assembly GCA_947072665.1 of uncultured Fusobacteriaceae bacterium. Lineage (GTDB taxonomy): Bacteria > Fusobacteriota > Fusobacteriia > Fusobacteriales > Fusobacteriaceae > JAGNZR01. Next base: position 11,528 of record CAMTIW010000015.1, read on the forward strand.
AAAGATTTTACAAAAAAAATAATGAAGAAGTACAATATTCCCACAGCAAAATATGAGACCTTTACGGATTTAGAAGAGGCTAAAAAGTACGTTAGAGAAAAAGGTGTTCCAATAGTTATTAAAGAAGATGGACTGCGAGCTGGGAAGGGTGTGACAGTGGCTACAGATTTAAATCAAGCTATGTTAGCATTGGAAGAAGGACTTAAGAAAAAAGGAGATAAAGTTGTTATAGAAGAATGTTTAGTAGGGTTTGAATTTTCTCTAATAGCTTTGGTTAATGGATTGGAAGTATATCCGCTGGAGATAGCTCAGGATCATAAAAGAGTGGGAGAATGTGATACAGGATCTAATACAGGTGGAATGGGAATATATTCACCAGTTGCTAAAATAACTAAAGAAATAGTAGATGAAACAATGAATAAAATTATGAAACCCATGGCAAAAGCTATGGTAGATGAAGGAATTGATTTTAAAGGTTTTTTATTTGGCGGAATAATGCTAACTTCAGATGGTGTTAAAACAATTGAGTTCAATGTAAGGTTTGGAGACCCAGAAGCTCAAGGGATACTTCCAAGAATGAAAACAGATTTAATAGAACTTATATTAAAAGTAATGAAAAAAGAAAAAATAGAGATAGAATGGGATAAAAGAGTAACTTTAGGTGTAGTTATGGCTTCTGAAAATTATCCATTAGCTCAAACTTTAAATGCAGAGATAGAAGTAGATAAAAATATAGAAAGTTTAATCTTTCATATGGGAACTAAAGAAGAAAATGGAAAACTCTTAACAAATGGTGGGAGAGTTTTTACATTATTAGCTTTTGGAGATACTTTAAAAGAAGCAAAAGATAAAGTTTATAGAGATTTGAATAAAATAAAATGTGACAAACTTTTCTATAGAAAAGATATAGGTGATAAAAAGTAAAAAAATATAAATGAAATTAATGACTCCAATAGAGAAAATCTACTGGAGTCATTTTCTAAAATGTAGTTAAATTTTTATTTATGATTTATTAAAAATTAAATTAAAAATTAAAAAAATATGTTATAATATTTAAAATTTAAAGATATTATTTTTGTAAAACTAGGAGTGTAAAAATGATGAATGGAAAAATTATTAAAGAGGCAATAACATTTGATGATGTATTGTTAGTGCCAGCAAAATCAGAAGTATTACCACATGAGGTAAGCTTAAAAACAAAACTTACTAAAAATATTACTCTTAATATACCTCTTTTAAGTGCTGCTATGGATACAGTAACAGAAGGAGACTTAGCTATTGCTATTGCAAGACAAGGTGGAATAGGATTTATCCATAAAAACTTAAGTATAAAAGACCAAGCTTCTGAAGTGGATAGGGTAAAAAGAAATGAAAGTGGTATGATTAGAAATCCTATAACACTTACTAAGGATTCTACAATAGGTCAAGCTGAAGAAATAATGAAAAGATATAAAATATCTGGACTTCCTGTAATTGAAAAAGATGGAACTTTAGTAGGGATAATAACTAATAGAGATTTAAAATATCGTAAAGATATGGCTCAATTAGTAAGAGATATTATGACTAAAGAAAAATTAGTAACAGCATCTGTTGGAATAACTCTAGATGAAGCTAAGGATATTCTTTTGGAAAATAGAATAGAAAAATTACCTATAGTTGATGAAAATAGACATTTAAAAGGTCTTATTACAATAAAAGATATAGATAATTTAGTAGAATATCCAAATGCATGTAAAGATTCTCACGGTAGACTTAGAGTAGGAGGTGCTGTTGGAATAGGTGCTGATACTTTAGATAGAGTAAAAGCTTTAGTGGAAGCTGGAGTGGATATTATAACAGTAGATTCAGCTCATGGGCATTCTAGAGGTGTTATAGAAATAATAAAAAAAATAAGAGCAGAATATCCTAAATTAAACATCATAGGTGGAAATATTGTAACTTCAGAAGCTGCACTTGATTTAATAGAAGCAGGAGTAGATGCTGTAAAAGTTGGAGTTGGACCAGGTTCTATTTGTACAACTAGAATAGTTGCAGGAGTAGGAGTTCCTCAATTAACTGCTGTAAATGATGTATATGAAGTTTGTAAAAGTAGAGATATTGGTGTTATAGCTGATGGAGGAATAAAATTCTCTGGAGATATAGTTAAAGCCATAGCAGCAGGAGCAAGTTGTGTTATGTTAGGTGGTCTTTTAGCTGGAACAACAGAAGCACCTGGAGAGGAACTTATCTATGAAGGTAGACGTTATAAAGTTTATGTGGGAATGGGTTCTATGGTTGCAATGAAAAGAGGTTCAAAAGATAGATATTTTCAAAATGATGCTAAAAAATTAGTACCAGAAGGGATTGAAGGAAGAGTTTCTGTAAAAGGTGACCTTAAAGATGTAGTATTCCAATTATGTGGTGGGATAAGAGCAGGAATGGGTTACTGTGGAACTGGTACAATAGATTCATTAAAAGAAGATGCAAGATTTATAAAAATCACTGGAGCTGGATTGAAAGAAAGCCATCCACATGATGTAATAATAACGAAAGAAGCACCGAATTACTCAAAATAATATAATACAAAAAAACTTAGGTAGACAGAAAAAATGTCTATCTAATTTTTTTTTGCTTAAAATAACTTTAAGTTTTTCAAGTGACAGTTATATTTCTATATGCTATAATAAAAAAAATATTTAAACTTTTTTTAAATATAGGAGGGGAAATGTCCATAAGGTTAAAATTTTTTATTTTAATGATATTTTTAATAAGTTTTTTAACTTATTTTCTTTATAAAATATATGAATTATCAGCACTTATCTACATTGTTCCTTTTTTAGTTTTGCTACCAATAGTTGTAATATTTTTAACAAGAGGACAAAGAAAAGGTATTTTAGATATAGCTTTAGGTCACTATCTTTTTTATCTTAATTATATTATTTTAGGGGTAATTTTTATTGGATTGATAAGTTTTATTTTAAACTTAATAGGTATTAACTTAATAAAATTAATACAAAATAATAAATTTTATTTCAATATTATATTTTTATTATACTTGAGTATATTAGGAATTATAGGAAGTATAAACTTTAGAATATTAAAAACGAGAAAATATGAAGTGCCAATATTGAAAAAAAATAGTGTAGAAAGTATGAAAATAGGATTCATATCAGATATTCATTTAAATGATAAATTCAATGGAGATGTACTGAGGAAATCATTGAAGATAATGCAAGAAGAGAAAGTTGAATTAGTTGTTATAACTGGAGATATAATAGATTTTTCATACAAATCAATAAAAGATAATGTTAAAGAGAAAATAGAGGGGTTTAAATTTAAATATGGGATATATTCTGTATTAGGAAATCATGAATATTATGGTGGCATAGAAGGGAACGAAAAATATATAAGAAGTTTAGGAATAAATATATTGCGAGATGATATTATAGAGATAAATGGAATAAATTTTATAGGAAGAGACGATAGTCATAATAAAAGACGAAAAAACCTCTATGAATTATTAAAGGAAATAGATGTAGATAAAAATACTATAGTTTTGGACCATAATCCAATTGGTCTAAAGGAAGTGAGAGATAAAAAAATTGACCTTTATTTATCTGGTCATACTCATAATGGACAAATTTTTCCATTTAATATTTTAGTTAAATATATGTATGAAAATGCTTATGGTTATAAAGAGAAAAATGGATTTAATAGTATTGTAACATCAGGACTAGGAACATGGGTAATTCCATATAGAATATGTAGTAAAAGTGAGTTAGTTATAATAAATTTAAAAAATGAAAACAACAAAAGTGATATAAAATAGAAATTCTGAAAATTTATTTAGGGGGATTTTATGAAGAAAAAAATTATGTTGTTGGTATTAGGTGTTATAGCTCTTAATTTAGTTGTGTATATGAAAAGTAATAGAGCTGAAAATAAAATAAACAATGCTACTGAAAAAGTAGAAACAGAACAGCTAGCAAAAGTGGAGCAAAAAAAAGAAGTAGAAACTAAAGGAGGAAAAGTGTTAAAAAGAGAAGATATAGAAAAAAAATATAAATGGAGTTTAGAGGATATTTATCCAAATTGGGCTGAATGGTCAATAGATGTTGAAAAAATGAAAGTTATTATGGCAGAAATACCTAAATATAAAGGTGAAATATCAAAAAATCCTGAAAAATTTATAGAACTTATAAATTTAGACGAGAAACTATCAAGATTAGTAGATAAAATATATTTATATCCATATTTAATGAAAGATTTAAACTCAAAAGATAGTATAGCATCAGAAAAACTTCAAGAAATTGAAGCTTTATATACACAGTTTGGAATAGTAACAGCTTGGATAACACCTGAAATATTAACAATTCCAAAGGCTACAATGGAAAAATGGATAGATGAAAATAAGAAAGAGTTAGAGCCACAGAGATTTTCTTTAATGGAAACATATAGATTACAGTCTCATGTTTTAGATGAAAACAGTGAGAAATTATTATCTTATTTTTCACAATTTAATGGTTCAATAAATGATGTATATCAAGAACTTTCAACTTCAGATATAAATTTTAACAAAATAATGTTAAAAGATTCAGAAGGGAAAGATAAAGAAGAGGTAACGGTTAGTAACGGTGCTTATTCTAAAATAGTTTCAACAGATAGAATACAAGAAAATAGAAAAAATGCTTTTGAAGCTTTATATAAAGCTTTTGAAGTAAATAAAAATACCTATGGTGCTATTTATCGTGGGATTGTGCAAAGAGGAGTCGCTTCAGCACAAGCTAAAAATTATAGTTCATCACTAGAAAGAGCTTTGGAACCTAAAAATATAAGCCCAGAAATATATACAACTTTATTAAAATCAACTAAGGAAAATGTAGCACCTCTTAGAAGATATATTGAACTTAGAAAAAAATATCTGAATTTAGAAGAGTATCACTACTATGATAATTCTATTAATATAGTTAATTATGATAAAGAATTTGATTATGAAACTGCTAAACAAATGGTTTTGGAATCTGTTAAACCTTTAGGTGATGAATATACTCTTAATTTATCCAAAGCTTTAGGTGATGGTTGGTTAGATGTTTATGAAACAGAGAATAAAAGAAGTGGTGCATATTCTATAAATATATATGATGTACATCCGTATATGCTATTAAACTATAATGGAACTTTAGATTCTGTATATACATTAGCTCATGAATTAGGACATACTTTACACAGTATGTATTCAAGTAAAAACCAGCCATATTCAACAAGTAATTATACAATATTTGTAGCAGAAGTAGCTTCTACATTTAATGAGAGATTACTTCTTGATAATATGCTGAAAAAAACAAATGATCCCAAAGAAAAGATAGTTCTTTTAGAGCAAGCTTTAGGGAATATCGTAGGAACTTACTATATTCAAACTCTTTTTGCTGACTATGAATATCAAGTTCATAAATTAGTAGAGGAAGGGAAACCAGTAACACCTGATATTTTAGGTAATATTATGTCTAATTTATTTAAAGAATACTTTGGAGAAACTATAAAAGTTGATGAATTACAAAAAATAATATGGGCAAGAATTCCACATTTCTATAATTCACCATACTATGTTTATCAGTATGCTACAAGTTTTGCAGCATCAGCAAATATATATGATAGAATAACTAATGTAAAATATTCGGCTAAAGAGAGAGAAGAAGCTACTACTGCATATATAACTCTATTAAAATCAGGTGGAAATGACCAACCCATGAACCAATTAAAAAAAGCTGGAGTGGATTTGAGTAAGGAAGCAAGTTTTAAAGCAATATCAACAGAATTTGATAGATTATTAGATGTTTTAGAAGTTGAATTGAAAAAAGAATTTAAAAAATAGTAAAGAAATAAAAGTTTTTTTAAAATATAAAATTATATAAATTATTTTATATATGGTGGTGGAAAATGGAAGTAATAGATTTAATAAAACATGGTGAAAGCAAAACTTTAGAATTTAAAGAATTACTGCCAAAAGGGAATAAACTTTCTAGAACAGTAGTGGCATTTTCAAATACGGCTGGTGGAAAAATTATTATAGGTGTTGATGATAAAAGAAATTTAATTGGAATTTCTGATGATGAAGATATTTTTAAAATTATAGATACTGTAAATTCAATGATTTATGATAATTGTTTTCCTCAGATTAATTTTAATGTTTATGCAGAAACAATAGAAAATAAGACAATAATCATTATAGAAATTTTTCTAGGTAGGGAAAAGCCTTATTATTTAAAAAAAGAAGGAATTAATAGTGGTGTCTATATTAGAGTTGGTGCCATGAATAGAAAAGCAGAGCTTCAAAATATTATTTCCATGGAAAGAGAAAGGCAGAATATATCTTTTGATGAAGAGATAGACAAGGAATTAAATTTTAAAGGGTTAGATTTGAGTATTTTGAAAAAAAAATTCTTAGAAGTTGGAAAAGAGTTATCTGAAGAAAAATTAATTAATATGAAATTAATTGAAAAAGAAGGGAAAAATATTTCGATTTCAAGAGGTATGGGAATAATTTTGGGGAAATATGAAAATACAGAAATAAAATGTGCTAGATTTAAAGGAACAGATAGCAATTATTTTTTGGACAAAAAAGAATTCAATTCTAATATATTTGAAAATATTAAGAATGTAGAAATTTTTCTAAAAACGCATCTTAATTTAAGGAGTGAATTTAATGGAATGCAGAGAAAAGATATTTTAGAAATTCCTGAACTAGCACTAAGAGAAGCATTAATTAATGCAGTTGTTCATCGTGACTATTCAAATTTAGGTAGAGATATAAAAATAGCTATATATGATCATGTGGTTGAAATAACTTCTCCAGGAGGATTACCAAATACCCTAACATTAGATTCCCTTTATACAGGAAGATCAGAGATTAGAAATCGAGTACTTGCTAGGGTATTTAAAGAAATTGATTTTATTGAAAAATGGGGAACTGGACTGACTAGAATAAAAAATTTGTGCTTAGAAGCAGGATTGAAAATACCAGAAATAAGAGAAGCTGGAGATTTTCTTTCGATTAAATTTTATAGATTAGAAAATAATAAAAAAATTAGTAGCGGAAAAGTAGCGGAAAGTAGCGGAAAAGTAGCGGAAAGTAGCGGAAAAGTAGCGGAAAGAAATGGAATATCTTCTGAAGAGAAAATATTGGAATATATAAAGAAAAATGAAGAAATAACTTCTCAAATTGTATGTGAATTATTGGGAATAAAGAGTGCAATGGCTAGAAGAATTTTAAAAAATATGATGGAAAATAATGCTATTATAAGAAAAGGAATAGGAAGAAATACCTATTATACAGAATTAAAGTTATAATTATAAAAAATGTGAAGCTTTAATAGTTGAAGATTAAATAAAAAAAAACTAGAGTTTTTATCTCTAGTTTTTTTGTTACAATTAATTTTTACCAAAAGTAGAATATTTATAAACAAAAAAATCTTCATACTCTATTTTTTCTTTAAGAGAATATCCATAGTCTTCAACATTTGGAAAATATAGTGGTTCATTGGCTTTTTCAACTTTAATATGAGGTTTTAAATGGGATATTAAAAGTTCATCTATGGGATAATTTTCTAAAAAATAACGATAGATAGTTTCACCACCACAGATAAAAATATCTTTTCCAGTATTTTCATAATCTTTTAAAAGTTTAGGAATATCAGTATTTCGATTAAGAACTATAACCTCTCTGGTTTTTCTCATAAGTTCTATGGGAACACAAGCAGCAGTAGATTTTCCAAAAAGTGTAACCTGGCCTAAAGTATTTTTTCTATAATAATTAAGCTCTTCTTTAGAATTCCAAAGTAATCCATTTCCAGTAGGGTTTTTATCTCCAATAAGATTATTTTCAGCAACACAAACAATAAGTTTTAACAATTTTTTTCACCTCTCTAAAAAAATTAAATAGCTATTTCATAGGATATTTTTTCACCATATTTGTAGTCTTCAATTATAATATCATCAGGTTTAAAATCAAAAATAGAATTAAAATTATCAATTTTAATTTTCGCACCTGGATGAGTTTCACGGTTAACTTGTTCTAAAAGATTATCTATATGTCTATCATAGATATGGACATTATGAATATTCCAAATAATATCAGCAGGGACAAGTCCACATTCCAAGGCTACAAGTTTATGCAGTACAGAGTATTGATAAACATTAGCAACAAGACCAAGAGCAACATCACAACTTCTTTGTCTAACTTCTAAATAGAGTTTATCTCCTATAACACTCCATTGAGTTAGGTGTACACAAGGAGTAAGTGCCATTTTATCCAAATCTTCTGGTATCCAAATTTCTGTCATAATTCTACGAGAGTTAGGATTTTTTTTAATTTCATTAACAATATAATGAAGTTGACTTTCATAACCGAAAGTTTTTTTAGAAAGTTGGGCACCATAAGCAGGACCTATAGTCCCATCTTGAAATTTCCATTCGTTCCAAAATTTACATCCTATTTTATTTAGTTCATCTACATTATTAGATTGCATTATCCAAATCCAATAAAGTTCTCTTATAGGTGCTTTATTGGGGCAAAATCTAGTAGTTAATAAATGAGCTTCCTCTGTTGAGTTATCTAATCTAAACTGATACCCTATATAACTTTTGTAATGTGCAGGAACACCATCAATATACTTAGTCCTAACATTTCCAGTACTCCAAATACCATCTTCATGTATTTTTTTTACAATATCTTTATAAATAACGTCAAATTTAGACATAAAAAAAACCTCCTGATAACATATTAATTCCTAATATTTTACTAGATTTTAAGAATTAATGCAAGGGGAATAAATCGACGAGAAACAAAAGAGTTTTTTATTCAAATTTATGCTATAATAATTTTGGAAGTAGAAAATAAAATTAAAAAACAAAGAATAGAGTATTAAAGGAGGAAATAAGTATGAGCGATACATATTCAAGAGTGGAAGAATGGATAAATTCAATGACTCATTATGTAGGTGCAGCACTTGGTTTAGTGGGGCTGGGAGCATTAATAGTTCATTCAATAGGAACTGGTAATACAGGATATTTAGTAGGGTGTATGATATTTTCATTTTCTATTATATTACTTTATTCTATGTCTGGGACATATCATATTTTAAAAAATGGAAAAGCTAAAAGAATATTTCAAATTTTAGATCATTCAGCTATTTATATATTGATATCAGGGTCATATACACCGTATTTATTAGGAGTTTTTCAAGGCAGTACAAAATGGATTTTTTTTGGAATCCAATGGGGATTGACTTTAATTGGAATAATCTTCAAGATTTTTTTCACAGGAAGATTCGAATTTTTATCAACATTAATCTATCTAATTATGGGTTGGATGATAATGTTTGTCTATAAAGATTTAAAAGCTCTTACAAATAATACAGCTATTAATTTTTTAATTGGTGGTGGAATAAGTTATAGTGTAGGAGTAATATTTTATATTTGGAAAAATTTAAAATTCACCCATGCAATTTGGCATTTATTCGTTTTGACAGGAAGTGTTTTTGTATATTTATCTGTGTATTCAATTTATTAAAAAAATAAGAAAAGACTAATTCTAAATTAAGATGAAAACATATCTTAGCTGAATTAGTCTTTTTCTATACATTATAAATGATCTGTATTTGAAAAATCTTCAATTATAAATTTTCCATTTTCATAGAGAACTGTAGTTATACTTGTATTTTCAGGAACAGGATTGTCAATGAAATTATTAAGATTAATACCTTGATTTTCAATAAAGTTAAAAATAGCTTTTAAAGTGACACCATGAGTCACTACTAAAACTGAAGTTTCTTTTTTATCTAAAATAGAATCTTTATGAAACTGAATTAATTTATTTAGCCCATCTTGTACTCTTTCTAAAAGTACCAAATAATTCTCACCATTAATAGGAGTAGGATTATAGTTTTTAGGATTATTAAAAAAATCAAAATAAACTTCAGGATGTAAAGCCTCAAATTCAGAATAGAGAGCTCCTTCCATATCTCCTAGGGATATTTCTTTGAATTCTTCCATGGGATAAACAGGACAACTATTTCCAACTATTAATTTAGCAGTTGAAATTGCTCTATTTAAAGGCGAAGAATATATTTTATCAAACTTAAAATTATCTTGAGAGAGTTTTTTAGATAATTTTTTAGCTTGTTCAATTCCTAATTCAGTTAAATCAGAATCTTTATTCCCTTGAAACATTCCTAATTTATTCCATTTAGTTTGTCCATGTCTTACAAAATATATTTTTAACATTTTTCACCTCTTAAACTATCGGGATTAATAATACTTATATTAGACCATTCTACACCTTTTTTTAAAGCCTCTATTTGAAAACAAATTTTAGATAAAAAAATTGTTGTAATAAAAGGATTTTCCTCATAAGGAAGAGTATAGAAATAATAAATAATATTTTCTAATGTCTTTTGATCTTTATCTTCTATTTCTTCAGCTAGTTTAAAGAAAAATTTAGAGTAGTAAAAAGATATTAGAGGATGCGTATGTTGCTTTTTTAAACCTTCTCTAATTAAATCTGATAAATCATGAGAAGGATTTATTTTTAGTAAATCATACATTTCTTTTGCAATATTTTTAATTAAAATAGATGTTGTTTCAAAATCAAATAAATATAAATATTTTAAAATAAAATCATTAATTTCAATTAAAATACTCTCTAAATTTTCAGGATGAACAAAATTTAATAATTTTTCATATGATTTTTCAAAATGAATTAAAACTTTAGTTTCATTTTTACTAATTATATTTATAAAGTGATCATCTTTTAATTTTTCTAAAAAAGAAGAAATAACAGATTTGTCAATCTCCATTTTGCTTTGAAGTTCGGAATAAGAAATACTAACATCACATTTTTCATTTTTAATATTTGGAACTATTAATTCTCCCAACATATTAAAAAACGCTAACTCTTTAGACTTTATACTTAAATTTTCCACATTTTCTCCTGTAAAGCATATAATATTTTATTAGATGAATTTTATCATAAAAAAAAGAAAAAAGAAATAATTAACTATAGATAACAAAAAAATAAAAATAAATAAAAAAATAAAAATAAAAAAGTCATAAAACCGTTCAAAAATAGGCTTTGAAATGAATGAAATAAAAAAACTGTTCGAAAAAAAGAAAAAATCTTGAAAAAAAACAAATTATCTATTATAATACATATAGGTATGAAAAAGAGAAAAAAATGATTAAAGGAGGAACATAATGGCGAAAAGCGCTATTTTAGCAATTGCTGAAAGAAAAGAAACTTTGAAGCAAATTAGAAAAGAATTATCTGATCACTATGAAGTAATAACATTTAATAACTTATTAGATGGATTAGATATGTTAAGAGAGAGTGATTTTGATGTTGTTTTACTTGACGAACACTTAGCTTGGTTTAGTTTCTCAGAGGCTAAAAGAAAACTTAACGGAGTTGGAAAAGATTTCGTAGTTATAGGTCTTTTAGATGAGGAAAAAGATGAGTTAGTTGAAGAGTTGAGAAATGCTGAAATATATAATTACATTGTGAAGCCTCTTGAGTACAAAGAAGTTAATAAAATAATTGTTCCAGCACTTAAAAACTTAGAAGTTGTTAAGGAAAAAAGAAAATTAGAAGAAAAACTTCAAGAAACAGAAGAGGAAAATGACATAATTGGTCAATCTCTTAAAATAAAAGAGGTTAAGAACCTAGTTGAAAAAGTTGCAGAAAGTGATTTAACAGTATTAATTACTGGAGAGAACGGAACTGGAAAAGAGTTAATTGCAAAGGAAATATTCAGAAGAAGTGACAGAAGAAAAGAAGCTTTCGTTACAATAAGTTGCGCTTCACTTCCAGATGAATCTATAGAAAGAGAATTATTTGGTTATGAAAAAGGTGCTTTCCAAGGTGCTGCTTCAAGTAAAAAAGGTATATTAGAAGAAGCTGATGGTGGAACTATATTCCTAGATGAAATTTCAGCAATGGATTTAAAAGCTCAAGCTAAATTATTAAGAGTTATAGAGTATGGTGAATTCAGAAGAGTTGGTGGAAATAAAGCTAGAAGAATTGATGTAAGATTTATTGTATCAACAAATAAAGACCTTAAAGATGAAACTGAAAAAGGAAGATTTAGAAAGGATTTATATCACAGACTAACTGCTTTCCCTATAGAAGCTCCTTCATTAAGAGATAGAAAAGAGGACATTCCTTTGTTAGCTAACTATTTTTTAAATAAAATAGTAAGAGAACTTCACAAGGAAATGCCAGTAATATCAGGTGAAGCAATGAAATATATGTTAGAGTATGCATATCCTGGAAACATAAGAGAGTTAAAAAATATGGTTGAAAGAATGGTTATTTTATCTAATGAAAAAATAATAGATGTTCATGAGTTACCATTAGAAATAAAAATGAAATCTGATACTGTGGAAAATAAAACAGTTATAGGTGTAGGACCATTAAAAGATATATTAGAACAAGAAATTTATGCACTGGATGATGTTGAGAGAGTTGTAATAGCTATTGCTCTTCAAAAAACTAGATGGAATAAACAAGAAACTTCTAAATTATTAGGAATAGGAAGAACTACTCTCTATGAAAAAATTAGAAAATACGGATTAGATTTTAAATAGAAATTAAAAAGGGAGCAATTTAAGGTTGCTCTCTTTTTAAATATTGAAAAAAAGTTAAGGGTATGCTAAAATTGATTTAAGATATCTAAAATACGGGGAGGATTACTAAACAATGGCAATCAGAAAATTTAGAAAAAATTTGAAACCATTTATATGGACGATTACAATTGCATTTCTTTTATCGCTAGGTGCTGGATTTTTTGCAGAATTATCTAGAGGATTTGGTGGACCAAAATCTTATGCGTTTAAAGTTAATGGTCAAAAAGTAGAGAAAAGAGATGTTGAGAGAGCTAAAGTTGGAATATCGGATATGTATTCTAAAAACCTAGGTGGTCAATTGGATAAAAATATTGTAACAGTTATTGGGACGGATGAGGCTATCAATAAAATGTTAACATTGGAAATAGCTAAAAAATTAAAGATAAGTGTTTCCAGTAATGATGTAGAAAAAGAATATAAAGAAATAGAGAAATCTATCCCAAGTAAAGAACAGTTTAAAAGAATGTTAATGTCTCAGGGATTGACAAAAGCAACTTTAAAACAAGAAATAAAACAAAGTTTAATAATAAGAGCAACTGTAGAATATTTTGAAAGTTCAGTTGTGCCTACACAATTAGAAATAGAAAAATATTATGATGAAAATAAAAATACTAAATTTGTTGCAACTGATTTAAAAAATTCAGAACAGGAAATAATTAAAGAAATAAAAAACTATCAAGGTAAGAAGAATTATGAATTAGCTTTGGAAGAAGCTAGAAGAAATATGGTGATAACTGATGTACAAGAGGAATATAAAGCGGATATTCCTAAAATAGAGTTCCAAAAAGATGGTTTTATAGTAAGTAACTCAGATTATTCAAGAAAGGTATTAAATGCACTTTTTCAAACAAGGGGGGATAAAGAAAATGCCCCTAAGTTAGCAACAGAACAGTTTAATTCTGAAATAAAACTAGCTAAAATAGCTATAAGTAGAGATATAAGAGTAGATGATAGACTTCCATTGGAAAGTAAATTAAGTTCTTATAGAGAACAACTGTTTGAGTCTATAAAAAAAGACGTTAAAATAACAGAAAAAGATATAACGGATTTATTTAAAAAAACAAAAGAAAACTATAACATAGAAGAAAGTATTTCTGCAAATATAGCAGTTATGAATATTTTACCTTCAGAGAAAGATAAAATAGAAACAACTAAAAAAGCAGAGGAACTATTAAAAAGACTTACCAAAGAAAATTTTGCAGAAGAAGCAAAAAAATACTCAGATGATGGTGGTTCAGCATCTAAAGGTGGAGAACTAGGATGGTTTGGAAAAGAAATAATGATTCCAGTTTTTGAAAAAGCGGCTTTTACAGGAGAAGTAGGAAAGATTTATCCACAAGTTGTCACATCAGAATTTGGAGATCATTTAATCTATATAAATGACAGAAGGACAGTTGCAGGGAAAGAAGAAGTGAATGTTTCTCATATTCTTTTAAAACCAAAAATATCTGAAAAAACGAAGGATATGGCTGAAAAAAATGCTAAAGAAATATTAAAAAAATTAAATTCTAAAGAATTAACATTTGCTAATTTAGCTGAAAAAGAGAAGTCTATTTCTTTATCTAGAGAATTTACAGATATTACTAAAAATGGATATATTCAAGGACTTGGTTATGAGGAAAAATTAGTTAAAGATTTATTTAATAATGAATTGGATAAAATAAAAATAGAAGAAATAGGAGATAAAATATTCATAACAGAAAAACTTAGTGTACAAAACTTTGTAGAGGCAAAATTGAGTGATCCTGTAATTCATGAAAAAGTAAAAAAAGAATACCTGAATAAAGAGACATATAAACAAATGGAAAAATTTTTAAAAGATTAAGATTGGAAATAATGTAAAAATAATTGTTGAAAATGAGTGGTTTCTAGAAAAGAGATACTCATTTTTTTCATGTTCTATAAAAAAAAAGATATTAAGGTAAAAAAAGATATAAAAAATTTGATTATTTATGAAAAATATATTATACTAGAGAGTAAAAGATTTTAAAAATAAAATTATTAGGTGAACTATGAAATATAAAGATGAGGATATTGAAAAATTAAATCAAAGTTTAAAAATTGAAGAAGTAGTTGGTCAATATGTAGAATTAAAAAGAGCGGGCTCTAATTACAAAGGATTATGTCCATTTCACTCAGATACTACACCATCTTTTATGGTAAGTCCAAGTAAAAACATATGTAAATGTTTTGTATGTGGTGCTGGGGGCAGTCCTATAAAATTTTACTCCAATTATAAAAAAATATCTTTTAGTGAAGCTGTAAAAGAATTATCTGATACCTACAAAATTCCTGTTAGAGAAAACTATATTTCTAAAGAAGTGACAGATGAATATAAAGAGTATTATGAAATTATGAAGCTAGCTAACGAATATTATGGAGAGCAAATTTTTGAGAATACAGGAAGAGAATCTTTAGATTATCTAACTAAAAGAGGCATAACTCCTGAAAATATAAAAAAACATAAGTTAGGCTATGCTTTAAATTCTAAAAGTGCATTAACAGACCATTTGCTAAAAAAAGGATATGGATTATCAGAACTTATAACATTAGGACTTTCTAAAGAAAGTGAAAATGGAGTATATGATAATTTTAGAAATAGGATAATATTTCCTATTTATTCTTTAGAAAATAAAGTTATTGCTTTTGGTGCTAGGAGTTTAGAAAACAATAAAAATATACCTAAATATATAAATTCTCCAGACACACCAATTTTTAAAAAAGGTAATATATTATATGGAATAGGTGATAAAAATTCCATAATAAGAAAGAAAAAATATTCCATATTAATGGAAGGTTATATGGATGTTCTAATGTCTACTCTTCATGGTTTTGATGTAACATTAGCTCCTTTAGGAACTGCTCTTACAGAAGAGCAAGGGAAACTTTTAAAAAGATTTACGAACAATGTAATTTTATCCTTTGATATGGACGCACCAGGACAAAAGGCTACTGAAAAGGCTATATTAACCTTAAAAAAAATAGGTTTCTCAATAAGGGTAGTTGAGGTGGAAGGTGCAAAAGACCCAGATGAATATATAAAGAAATTTGGAAAAGAATCTTTTTTAAAACAAGTTAAGAATTCTATAGAAAGTTTTGATTTTTTATATAAATTTTATTCTAAAGATTATGATTTAAATGATATTTTTGCTAAACAAAATTTTATAAAAGGATTTAAAGAGTTTTTTTTATGTGTGGATGATAAAATAGAAAAATCACTTTATATAGATAAACTTTCTTTAAATATTGGTATGGCTAAAGAAATTTTGTGGGAAACATTAGTAATAGACAATAAAACGAATAAAAAAGAACTGAGAAAAAAAGAAGAAATTATAAAAAAAATAGATGAGGAAGAAAAAGAATACGAAGTAGAAAATTTGACAGCTAGTCTAGTTTTAATGAATAATAAATATTATAAATATTTTAAGAATAAAGATTTCCAAAGTAATTTCTTAAAAAAAATAATATTATATTTTGAAAAAAATTTAGAAATAGAAAAAGAAATAAATATTATTAATTTAATTAAATCAGATGAATTTAATGAAAAAGAACAAGAAAAACTTTTAGATTTTTCATTAATAAAGTATACTAGATATTCAGAAAAAGAAGAACAAGAAAAACTTTTTATAATGATAATGTCAGATTGGTTAAGGAAAGATGTTTTAGATTTTCAGAAAAAAAGAATTAATATTGAAATAAGTATGGAACTGAAAAGAATTGATACTCAGTTGAAATTAGTGGCCAATATAGAGGAAATTTTAGCCCTTTGTAATAGATTTAATAAAATTTTAGAGAATAGGTTCTTTGATATTTGAGGAGGATTTTAATAATGAAGCGTTTTATAAAAAATGAAAAGGTATTGTCTTTACTAAGAAGAGCTATGGAAAAAAAGACCATAACGTACGAAGAAATAAATGAGGAACTTAAGGATGAATTTGATATTGAAAATATTGAATTTTTAATAAGTGGTATGATAGAACAAGGAATAGACATACAAAAGAAAAGTAAAATCGAAAAAAAGATGAAGCAAAAAAATGAAACTAAAGAACAAGAATCCGTAAAGACAAAAAGAACAAAAATTGAACCTAAAAAAATAAAAAAAATCGAAATAAAAGATGAAGATGAAGATTTAGATGATGATGACCTAGATGATGATGACGATGAGCATCATGCAAGACCTAAAAAAACTCAAGGGTTATTTGATGATGAAGATGAGAAAAGAAGAGGACATAATTTTGATGGATTTGGAGATTTTAATCCTGACGAAGTTGAACATATACCCGAAGAAGAATTAGTAAGTGAAGATTTATTTAATATAACGGGTGAAATGAAAGTTGACGAGCCTATAAAAATGTATTTAAGAGAGATTGGACAAATTCCTTTGCTTAGTCATGCAGATGAACTTAAGTATGCAAAAGCTGCCTATGAAAAGGAGCAATATGCTATAGACCAGTTAGTTGAAGCCAATTTAAGACTAGTCGTAAGTATTGCTAAAAAACATACGAATAGAGGGTTGAAACTATTGGATTTAATTCAAGAGGGAAATATTGGACTTATGAAGGCTGTAGAAAAATTTGAGTATACAAAGGGATATAAATTCTCAACCTATGCAACTTGGTGGATAAGACAAGCAATAACAAGAGCAATAGCAGATCAAGGTAGAACAATAAGAATACCAGTTCATATGATAGAAACAATAAATAAAATAAAGAAAGAAGCTAGAATATATCTTCAAGAAACAGGGAAAGATGCTACACCTGAAATTTTAGCAGAAAGACTAGGAATGGAAACTGCTAGAGTAAAAGCTATACAAGAGATGAACCAAGATCCTATATCACTTCAAACAGCTGTGGGAAGTGAAGAGGATAGTGAACTTGGAGATTTTGTTGAAGACAATAAAGCTCTTAATCCATATGAGCAAACAAATAGAACCTTATTAAGAGAACAATTAGATGAAGTTCTTGAAACTTTAAGTGAAAGAGAAAGAAAAGTACTTAGATATAGATATGGTTTAGATGATGGTTCTCCTAAAACATTGGAAGAAGTTGGGAAAATATTTAAAGTAACAAGAGAAAGAATTAGACAAATTGAAGTTAAAGCATTAAGAAAATTAAAGCATCCAAGTCGTAGAAAAAAATTAGAAGATTTTAAAGTCTGAAAATAATTAAAGTGAGTTTTTAGTGAACTCACTTTTTGTTTTGGTATTATAAAAAAAAATGATATAATTATTTTTGAGATACTAATGTTATAAAAATAAAATAATGAGGAAATGGTAAAATATGAAACTAAGAGAATATGAAATATTGGTGATAGAAGAATTAAAAAGTGAAGAAGAATTTTCTGAATTTTTAGAAAAAAATATAGTTGAATTAGACGAAAATTTAAAAGAACATTTATTCTCTACTGATGAAAATTTTAAAAATATAGAAACGAGCACATTGGAATATCTAGAAGAAATTTCAATGCTACCGATTCTAACAACTGAAGAAATAGAAGAGAAATTTAAGGTAGACGGTATGGAAGAAAGAGACGAAATTATAACAAAAAAATTATATATTCCAATAAGAATGGGAATGTTTCAGTTAAAAGATGGTGTTGACTACATGGATTTAACACAAGAGGGAACGATTGCTTTAATAAAAGCTGTTGGAAAATATAAAGATAGTGGTTATAAGGATTTTGATACCTATGCAAAATTATATGTTGTAAGAGCTATGGTATTATTTATTTATAATAGAATGGAAGAGAATAAATCTGAATATATAAGATATTTCGAAAATAAAAAGCATGAATATTTGGATTCGTTAGAAATAATAGAAGGATTTGAAAAAAAAATACAAGAAGTTAAAGATATTACATATTTGTCATTAAAAAATAGTTTAACAGAAGAAGAAATAGAGGTACTTGTAAGATATTATGGATTTAATAAAGAAAAGAGTTTATCCATATATGAGCTTGAAGAGTTTTTAAAAATAGAAAAAGGAACAGGGGAAAAATTGTTTCAAATTGCAATAAATAAACTTTCTAGATTTGGAGGAGAGATGATAATTTTATGATTAAATTGAAAGAAATAATTATACAATTAGAAAAAAAATTTCCTAAAAAATTAGCTGAAGATTGGGATAATGTAGGTCTGATATTGGGAAGTGAAGAAAGGTTAATAAAAAAAATAGTTATAGGAATAGATGCGGATTTGGAGACAATAGAATTTGCTATAAAAAATAAAGCTGATTTACTTATAACGCATCATCCTATGATATTTTCAGCAATAAAAAAAATTGATTTAGATACAGTTTTAGGAAAAAAAATTGAAGATTTAATTACTAATAAAATAAACTTATATACATTACATACCAATATAGATTCAGGGAAAGATGGACTCAATGACTATCTTTTGGAAAAAATGGGTATTTTTAATTCTAAAATATTAGATTTGAATCCTTTAGAAAAAAATTGTGGTATAGGTAGATATTTTAAGCTTGAAAATGAAATAAGTTTGAATCTATATATAGAAGAGATAAAGAGTAAATTGAATATTCAAAATGCCGTATGTTATTCTAAAGATTTAAATAAAAAAATAAAAAAAATTGTAGTGGTAAATGGATCAGGAGCAAGTTTTTGGAAAAAATCAAGATTTATTGGAGCTGATTTATTAATAACTGGAGATGTAAAATATCATGATGCATTGGATGGAATGGAAAATGGGATTTCATTTTTAGACCTAGGTCATTATGAAAGTGAAAAATTATTTTTATATTTAATAGAACAAGAATTGGATAAAATCAATATAGATATAGAAATAAAAATTTTTAAAAAAGAATCACTTGGAAAAATAGTATAAAAATTAAGTATAGGGGTGAGAATGTGAAAAAATTGATAATAGTTATTATGTGTTATTTATCAGTTCAATCTTTTGCAGAAATTAGAGATGAAATAAAGATTTTTTCCAGTGAAAAAATAGAAGTTTTAAATTCAAAAATAAAAGAATTTGAAGATACAAATGATATAAGATTTTTTTTAATAACTAACGCTTTTGGAGAAAATTTTTCTTTAGAAAGTCCAGAGAAGGCTATTGTAATAAATATTCAGAAAAATAATTTAGGAAATATGAATGTTGAAGAAAATTTTACCAGAGATATAAAAATTGAAGAACATGAAGATGAAATTAATTTACTTATAGATAACTTAGAGCCATTTTTAAAAAGTGGTGAAATAGATAAATATGTGGAAGAGTTTATTTCTGGAGTAGATGATATTTTGAAAAAAAATGACAAAAAAGAAGAAAATCAAGATTTAAGCTTTGATTTTTCAGAAAATAAGTGGAAAATTATAAAATGGATCGTTGTTATCTTGACTTTTTTGAATATTATAGGTAGAATAAGATATATCTCTAAAAAAAAGAGAAATAAAAAATATTAAAAATTAATAAATAAGGTATCAGGTCTAATCGCTGCTCATTAATTTGAGGAGAGGAAAGTCCGGGCTCCGTAGAGCAAAAAGGGCAGTTAACGGCTGCTAAAGGAAACTTTAAGGAAAGTGCCACAGAAAATAGACCGCCTTCGGGTAAGGGTGAAAAGGTGGTGTAAGAGACCACCAGTGTCTTAGGGAACTAAGATAGCTAGGTAAACCCCCTTTGGAGCAAGACAAAATAGGAAAGGTTAAGGGCTGCTCGTCCGGCTTTCAGGGTAAGTTGCTAGAAGTTATAAGTAATTATAAAGCTAGAAAAATGATTAGTTAACACAGAACCCGGCTTATTTGATGCCTTATTTATTATAATATTTTATGTGTTTTTATGAAAATAAAAATTATTTTAAAAAAAACAAAAAAAGTATTGACGAAAAACATTAACTGTGGTATTATTTATCTTGTCCACGACATAAATGACGGGGACGAACAATAGGACATTAACAACAGAATAGAGAAGAAAAAAGTTCTTGAAAAAGAACAATG
>CAMTIW010000016.1 GCA_947072665.1 uncultured Fusobacteriaceae bacterium
GAGAAAAAGAAACTATTTATGAATTAGTTAATAATTATAGTATTGAAGAGGAAATTTTACCTGAAAAATTAGGAGAAAATGAAATTTATTATATAACACAAGAAATCAGAGTAGAGATTAGTAGAGAAAAAAATAAAGTGGTGAGTTTATCAAAAATATTAGAAATTATAGAAAAAAATAGTATAGGAATAGATAGAGAAAATATAATAAAAGAATTACTTTTCGAGTATGAAAACGTATTAAAGAAAGATTGTTAAAAAATATTGTTCTTGAATAATTCTTTTAAAATGTGCTAATAAATGGGATACAGATAAAGATGTTAATTATAAAAAAATTTTGATATGAATATAAGTATTTTTAATTTTTTCAATTCTTATGAAAATTAATTAAATTTTAAAGTATTGGTTGTTCTTATTATATAGCAAAAATAATATTTTATTATAATGAAACACTTTCTAAAAAATATAAAACTTTTTTGTTTGAACTCTAAGTTCATTTGGAAAGGTTTTTTTATATTATTTAATCATTTCAATAATTACTGTATTTATTTATAGAATTGTTTTATATTTGTTTTTTTAATTCTTAAACAGAACAAAAATATTTACTTTTAATATGATGCATTGTATATTGCATATTATATATTATATATGGTTAATGAGTTATCCAGTTATATTGTTTATGATTTAAAAGGAGGATATTATGAAAAAAATAATATTAATTTTATTTATGCAGGATGGGAAGGAGCTGCAATTGGAAGTGTTCTTGGAGATAAATCAACTGGAGCTTCAATAGGTTCTAGCATAGAAGATGCTGGACGTGACTATTATGAACATATCAAAGAGAAATATGATAAACAAACAAAAGAAGAACGTGAACGGGAATATCACGATGCTTATGAAAGAGCAGAAAGAGATAGTGGTAGACTACATAAATAAAGGAGAAATACTATGAAATGGATTGAAAGTGAGCATATAAAAAAAACAATATATTTAGGGTTAAAAATTATTGTACTATTTGTTTTATTAGAGTTAATTCTTTCTAATTTAAGAAATAGGCAATTCTCATATGAGAAAGCTTTTATAAATATAGGGTGTAGTTATTTTTTCTTTTTCATTTTGCCTATAATAACAAAATTATTCAATAGAAATAAATAAAAAAAGTGAGTTGTAATTGTTAAAAATAGAGAAAAAATGTAATATTAGTTAAGGGGAGAATATTATAAAAAAAATATTAGTTATGGATGGAAATCAATTTTTAGGAAAAGCTATAGTCAGAAAGCTACTAGAATTAACATATCAAGTTTTTGTAATTAGTAAAGGATCTAGGGATAATTTGTGAAGGGCAATTCACCTTAAGTGTGATAGGAATAATAGAATAGATTTAGAGAATGTAACTAAAAAAATATAAATACTCACAATACATTTATATTAGTAGTGCTTCAATTTATAATAATAACTTTTCTTATCCTATAAAAGAGAGTTCAGAGGTAGGGACTAATAAAGTTTGGGGTAATTATGCTGAGAATAAATATTTGTCTGAAAGGGTTATAATAGAAGGAGAAGCAAAGGAAAAATATAAATATACAATTTTTAGACCTTTTTACGAGACTGTTTCAAGTTTTGTGTAAATACTAAAAAATCAGCATAAAAATTTTACATAAAACTTGATACAATTTTCAATTTTTTATTTCTTGATTTATTATATTGTTTTAACCATTTGTAATAGTTGAGCTTTATTTCTTTAAAAAAAATTCAATGTCTTTATTATTTAAACATACAAATTCATTTATAATTCCTACCTTAATTTTATAATCTATCTTAATATATCTAATAAGTCATACGCTCTATATACTTTATTTCTCTTTTTGTCATCACCATATAAAAATTTAGCTTGAACCAATTTATTAATATTTTTATTAATCGTATTATAACTTGCATCTATTTTCCCTTCAAATTCTTTTGAAGTAAAAACAATTTTTTCAAACATAATATTTATATAGTTAATATGAATATTATTATCAGATGCAAAGTTAATTACCTTGGAATAATATTCATCTATCGCTTTTAATTTTACTAAATATTTATCAGCTTGTTTTATTGCAGAGTTTAAAAAGAACTCTAACCAATCTAACCAGTTTGGATTATCTGTTCTTAAATCATTTAATAATGAATAATATTTAAATTTATTTTTTTCTAACTCCTCACTTATAAAAAATGATGGTTTTGATATAACTTTAGATTCTAATAAGTAAAGCATAATCAACACTCTTCCTAATCTTCCATTTCCATCTAAGTATGGATGAATTGTCTCAAATTGTGCATGAATTATTGCAGCTTTCAAAAGTGAATCTAATCCATTACAATCATTTAAATTTATATAGTCCTCTAGGTTCCCAATCAAATCACTTATATTTTGTGGCTCTGGTGGAATATATGTAGCATCCTCTATTTTTTCATTTGGACCAATAAAATTCTGAATTTTTCTATATTCTCCTGGACTTCTATTTGAACCCCTAGAGTTTTTTAAAAGAATCTTATGTAATTTATGAAACATTCTAGTACTAATAGGTATACTTCTCAATAAATCTTGTCCAATCTTCAAAGCTTCAATATAATTTTGAACTTCTTGTAAATCCTCTGATTTTGCTCCAGTTACTTTAGCTTCAATTACATCTGTAAAAGTAGCTTGTGTTCCCTCTATTTTTGTTGATTGTACAGATTCATTAAGAGAGAATAAATTAAGTGCAATCTCTCCAATTGGACTTTTCTCTAATAAAATATCAAACTCTTTAATTTTTAATCTAGCTTCTATCAATTTCTCCATAATTTTTATTTTTACATCATTCTCTATAGATAATGGTAACATTTTAGGATAAAATGGTTTTTTCATCTTAATTTCTCCTTTTTATTTAAATAATAACAATTATTTTGAAAAAAGTAAACTTATTTTTAAGTTTTATTTCATTTTTTTGAGTTTTTATTATATAAAATTAAAAAAAATCTCTAAATAAAGCAAAAAAGATACTTTCTTCATTATTTTGAAAAAAAGTATCTTTTTATTTGATTTTTTTAGACAATTGAGTAGTTACAAAATTTTTATGATAATTTTTTAGCATTTATACAAAACTAGGAACAAATCTTTGAAAATCCTAATCTCTTACTAAAAGATATTAGGATATTATCATTTTTTATTCACATCTTTAAGTTTATATTTTTTTGCTTTTTCAACACACTCATTCATAACTTCCCTAACCCTATATTATAGCTATCAGAAACTATAATATCTTTTGATAGTATCATTAGAAGAGCTCGTTCCACTAATTAAAACTTTTACCATATTTCCACAACCAATAAATCTTATTTTAATTTTCTTTATCCCTATCAAATTCTTTTTAATTTTGCTTCGCTTCTTAATTATAAAAGGAATATTTTAAATTATTGTTTTACTGTACTCTCGCTTATTAATTGAGGAGGAAACGAGGTATGATTTAAGTTATAACCCTTTAATAAATAATTGTCATATCCAACTTCAAAATGTTGTTCGTATAAATTACCTATTAAGTCTTTATATGTAATCTTAAATTGAAAAAAATCTAAAATGATATTATTATCAACATTATTTTGTATCTTAACTGTGAAACTAAAACTTATTTTATCTTTTACAAAAGCATAATATTGATTTAAATAGCTATGTATATCGTATAAATATTTATTTTTAACCCCTATTTCTTTCTTTATTAGGTGCAATCCAATATTTGTTGCTGATTCTTTTCCAATATTGATAATATTAATTTTAAGTATAATAGTATTAGTTTTAAAAGTTATATCAGAATCATCTAAAGATAATTGAAAATGTGGTACCAAACCAGATCTGTGATTTAGTTTTTGTATGAACAGGTTTTGAGCTTCCCCTTGTTGTCTTACTTTTTCTTTCCACAGATTAAAATTATTTTGTAGTTCGTCAAAATTTTTTTTTCTTTTTTCATTTTGCCAGCTTAAAAATAGTGATAGTAGTGAAATAACTAATGATACTACTGAAATAATTTGTGTTATCCACTCCATTATAAATTCCTCCTCTCTTCATTAAACGAAAATTTATTATATTTTTGTATTAGATATCTTTTAATATATTAACTATGTTAGAATAACTTTTTTTAAAGGCATCAATACTTTTGCGATGGAATAGTTTAAAGAGAAAAAATATTTAGTGAAATTATTACTTTGATTTTCTTTAGAGAAGCATATTTCAATTTTAAGTAGTAGATAATTCACTACAAACTTATCATATATTTAACGCAAGAGCGATACAACCTAATAATCCAGCGTTATCTCCAAGACCTGGATAAACAATATAATCATCAATATTTTCTAAAATTTCTTTAGTTTGAACATAGTCGTTTAACATCTCTTTTACATTTTTTCTAATTAGAGGAAACAATTGAGATTGCTTCATAACTCCCCCGCCAAGAATTATTTTTTCTGGTGAAATAGTTAAAATATAATTTACAAGAGCTTGAGCAAGATAATAAGCTTCAAGCTTCCAAGCCTCATGATCAATAGGAAGTTCAGAAGCCTTTACTCCCCATCGTTCCTCAATAGCAGGTCCAGATGCTAATCCTTCAAAACAATCTTTATGGAATGGACATTTTCCTACATATGAATCACTTTGATGTCTTCTAATAAAAATATGTCCCATCTCAGGGTGAAGCATTCCATGCACTAGTTTTTCAGAAACTAGTGCACCACCACCAATTCCAGTTCCAATTGTAAGATAAAGACAATTTTTTAATCCTTTTGCAGATCCCCAAGTAGCTTCACCTAACGCAGCACCATTAACATCTGTATCAAAAGCCATAGGAATATTTAAATTTTTTTGTAACTCACCAATTAAATTGAAATTACTCCAATACCTTTTAGGAGTCTTAGTTATATATCCATAAGTTTCAGAATTAGGATTTGGATCAATTGGACCAAATGAGCCAACTCCAATAGCTTCAACTCCTTTATTTTTAAAAAAATCATAAACTTTTTGTAAAGTGATTTCAGGTGTTTCAGTAGGAAAACTAACTCTTTCTAAAATATTCCCCTTTTCATCAGCAATTCCACATACAAATTTTGTTCCTCCAGCTTCAATAGCTCCTAGTTTCATAAAATCCTCCAATTAAAATTTATAAAATTCTATCTTAGGTATAGTAAACAACATTTTACTTCTAATTTCAATACCTAAACTATCTTTATTTGGATAGATGTTTCCAGTAAAGACTTCTTCTCCATCATTTAAAAATATTTCAATAGAACATTTATCTACAAAAATATGTATTTTTTTTAAATTCTCAAGATGGCATTTTCTAATCCCTTTATAACCATAACCAGAAAAATTTCTATTTAAAGTTGCTTTTTTTTCAATAGAATCAAAAGAAAAAGTAGTTTTTTCATCTCTATTTTTTCTTAAATCAATCTCTATATCTTTAGAAAAATTTTCTAAAGATATTATAAGCTCATAAGTATCACCTGAAATATTATATTTTGAAAGGTCCATAGTATTTTCTAAATATATATTTTCTATTACAATTTTTTCTTTTCTTAATTTTTTCAAATTATTATGTGGTTTTTGTAAAATTTTATTGTTCTTAATTTCAAAGATTCTTGGTATAGTTAAAGAGTGTACCCAGTTTTCTTTTTCGATAGAGGGATGTTCTAATTCTTCAGGCATTCCTATCCAGCCAATTAAAACATTTTTATTATTTTCATCTTTAAATGTTTGAGGTGCATAAAATTCAAACCCTCTATCAAGTTCAATGAAATCATTTTTTTCAACATCATATAAATCTCTAATTATATAGCCAGATTGATATCTATTATTAAATAAATCTCCATTAGTTTTAATTCCCTGAGGTGATAAAATTAGAGTTTTATTGTTACTATCTTCAATAAAATCTGGACATTCACACATAAATCCGAAATTTCCATTAATTATTTCTTGTTCAAAACTCCAATCAATTAAATTATGAGATGAAAAAACAACTATAGTTCCACTTAAATCAACTCTTTGAACACCAAGCACCATTTTATAAATTCCATCTTTTATAAAAACTTTAGGATCTCTAAAGTGCTTAGTATATTCTTTAGGAATATCCTTGTTGTGAATAACAGGACCTTTCTTTTCAAAGTCAATACCATTTGTTGAGATTGCTAAACATTGATAACTTTCTCTGATATTATTATTTTTAACATTTCCAGTATAAAACAGATAAAGTTTATTATCTTTTTCAATAGCACTTCCAGAGTAACAACCATTTTTGTCAAACCAATCAGTTGGAGATAAGGCTATTGGTAAGGGTTCCCAATTCACTAAATCTTTACTTTTTAAATGAGCCCAATGTTTGGAACAATGCTCACAAGATTTAGGATTCCACTGATAAAAAATATGATACTCGTTATTCCAAAAGATAAGACCGTTGGGATCATTTAATAGTCCAAATGGTGGAGAGATATGAAATTTATTTTTCCACATATTTTACACCTCATCTTTAAATCCAAGAATAATTGTAGCAATTCCTGCTCCAATAAAGCTTATAAAAAGTGCAATGATGTAGTTTAGCATAGATTCAGGTTGAACAATTGATATACCTGGAATTCCTGTAACACCAACAGCATTCATAGCAACCTTAGTGAACGTTATATATGCTCCACCAAGAGCTCCACCAATAATAGCTCCAATAAATGGTTTCCCAAGTCTTAAATTAACTCCAAATAAAGCAGCCTCTGTAATTCCAAGTAAGCAAGAAAGCCCTGCAGGTAATGCTATTGATTTAAGTGTTGTATTTTTACTTTTAAAAAAAACAGCAATAGCTGCCCCACCTTGAGCAACATTAGCCATAGACCAAATAGGAAGTAAAAAGTTTTTACCAATATTAGGGTTAGACAAAAGATTAGCTTCAATAGCATGAAAACTATGATGCATTCCAGTTATAACAAGAGATGAGTAACTTCCACCTAAAAGAATACCAGCAAAGACTCCTAAAGTTGTATAAATATATTCTAAACCAAAGGATAGTCCATCACCAACAATTCTACCTAAAGGTCCTATTAAAGTGATACTTACAAACCCTGTTATTAGAATTGTAAAAAATGGTGTTAGAATAATATCTAGCATATTAGGAATTATTTTTCTTAAATTCTTTTCAACTATACTCATAATCCAAATAGCAATTAAAATAGGTAGAACAGTTCCTTGATAACCAACTTTAGCAAAATTTATACCAAATAGAGTAAAATAACCTGAAATTTCGTTTCCAACTGTCCATGCATTTTGCAAAGCTGGATGAATTAGAATTCCACCAAGAGCAGCTGCAAGATATGGATTAGCTCCAAATTCTTTGGCAGCAGAAAAAGCTAGGATAATAGGTAGAAAAACAAAGGCAGTATTAGAGAACATATCTAAAAGTTCAAATAATGATGAGTCACTAGTCAACCAACCAAAAGTTTTCCCCATACCTAAAACACCCATTAATAATCCACTTGCAACAATGGTAGGAATAATAGGGACAAAAATATTAGACAAAATTCTAGCAAACCTTTGGAAAATATTTAAATTTTTTATTTGATCTTTTTTTATATCTTCTAAAGACGATTCTTCTATATTAACATCTCCTAAAATAATACTACAAATTTTATTTACCACACCTTGTCCTAAAATAATTTGAAGTTGTCCATTTGAGAAAAAAGCCCCTTTTATATCAGGATTCTTTTTTAAATTTTCTAGATTAACAAGATTTTGATTTTTAACAACAGCTCTCAATCTTGTTGCACAATGTCCTATAGTAGAGATATTTTTTTCACTTCCAATATTTTCAATAATAAAATCAGCAATTTTTTGATAGTCCATTTCTCCTCCAAAAATAATTTTTTTATATACGGGAACGGTCCCATATATTATTGATTTTAATATATATTTTTTTAAAAGTCAATATACTATTTTTGAAATAATGTTTTGTTATTGAAAATAAAATCATTGTTTCTATTTTAAGACATTAAAAAAATAATTTTGTTTTTTCTAAAAAAAATATTATAATTACTTAATGAAAAAAATAGGCGGTATAAAATGAAAAAAAAATTAACAATAAAAGAGATAGCTGAACTCTCAGAAGTTGGAAAAAGTACTGTATCTAGATTTTTTAATAATGGCTATGTAAGTGAAAAGGTTAGAGAAAAAATAGAGAAAGTTATTAATGAAAATAACTATGAACCAAATGTTTTTGCAAGGGGGATAAAAGCAAAAAATAATCGATTTATAGGGGTAATTGTTCCATGCTTAGATTCCACAATTACTTCCACTATTTTGATGAATTTAGATAATAGATTAAGAGAATTGGGGTATATTCCTTTAATAATTAATACAAATCATAATGTTTCTTTAGAAATATCTAATTTAGAAAATCTATCTAGATTGAATGTAGAGGGAATAATATTGGTAGCCACAGAAGTTACAAAACAACATAGAGAGTTTGTGAAGAAAAGTAAAATCCCAGTGCTTTTTGTAGGTCAAATTTGTGAGGAAACTTATTGTATAGTCAATAATGAAGAAAAAGCCGGACAGGTTATGGGAGAGTATATATTAAATTCTAATCACAAAAATATTCTTTATGTAAGTGTTGAAGAAAATGATACTTTAGTTGGAATAGTGAGAAAAAAGGCTGTACTAGATAAAATTTTAATGAAGAATATAAAGGTCGAGGTAGAAATTAGTGATTTTTCAATGGAAGCTACAGAAAAACTAATATCTAATTATATGAAAAAAAAGAAACCTACTTGCATAATTTGTGCAACAGATAACATGGCCTTTGGTGCAATAAAAGCTTTAAATAGATTGGGAATAAAGATACCTGAAGAGGTATCAGTTGTGGGGTTTGGTGGATATAAAATTTCAGATTTAATTTCTCCTCCTCTTACAACAATAAAGTTTTATAATTCTTTAACTGGAGAGCTAGCCGCAGAAAGTATTTTTAAACTTCTAAATAAAGAAAATATTCCAAAAATTCAAAAAATAGAATTTGAATTTTTAGAAAGAAAAAGTGTAAAGAAGCTGAATAGTTGATAAATTAAATAAATGAAAAAGAGAGGAGTCTATCCTAAAGAATGTGTGAACCTTCAAATTACGGTGAAATGGATTGAAAAGGAGTATAATTTTTCTAGAAAAAAATCAGCTATTGATTAAACCACATTTTTAAAGTAGAATAAGTGTGAGGTGATAACGTTAAATGGAAAGAAAAATTGTAGATAAATTAAATTATTGGAAAAAAAGTAAGAATAGAAAACCTTTAATAATAAATGGAGCTAGACAGGTAGGGAAAACATATATTTCTTTATTGTTTGGAAAATTAAATTATAAAAATTATGTTTATTTTAATTTTGAAAGATCTTCTGAATTAATAGAACTTTTTAGTAAAACTTTAGATACAGATAGAATTTTAGATGGTTTAAGAACTTTATCTGGAGAAAAGATTTCTAAGAAAGATACTTTAATAATTTTTGATGAAATCCAAGTTTGCCCTAGGGCATTAACCTCTTTAAAATATTTTTGTGAAGATAATAATGAATATCATATTATTGCAGCTGGAAGCTTATTAGGTGTTGCAATTAATAGAGGGGAGTACTCATTTCCAGTAGGGAAAGTGGAAATATTAACTTTATACTCCTTGGATTTTGAAGAATTTTTATGGGCACTAGATAAGAGAAATATTGCAGAAAGTATAAGAGAACACTTTAAAAATAATGAAGAATTTTTTATGCATGACATAGCTATGGAACTGTTCAATACTTATCTGTTAGTAGGAGGTATGCCAAGAGTTATCAAAGAATATGTGGAAATGAAAGATTTTAATGTGGTTGCATCTTTGCAAAAAGATATTTGTGATGCTTATATAGCTGATATGTCAAAATATACTTCTCCTAATGAAACAATGAAAATAATGAGAACTTATGAAAGTATTCCTAATCAATTGGCTAAAGAAAATAAAAAATTTCAATATAAAATTATTAAATCAGGAGCTAGAGCTAGTGAATATGAAGTTCCTTTAAATTGGTTAAAAGCCTCTGGGATAATTAATATTTGCACAAAAGTAAGTGAAGGGAAATTACCTTTGATAGCATATTGTGATACTCCTTCTTTTAAAATATATATGAGCGATACAGGTCTTCTATCTTATAAAAGCAATATACTTCCCAATTATATTTTTTCAAAAGATGAAAGATTTAATGGATTTAAGGGAAGTTTAATAGAAAATTATGTTTGTTCAGCCTTGGTAAATAATGATTTCACTCCATATTATTGGGAAGATAATGGGAAAAATGAATTAGATTTCTTAATTCAAGATAAAGAAGGAAAAATAATCCCAATTGAAGTTAAATCTAGTACAAATATTCGCTCAAGAAGTCTAATGACTTTTATGAAAAGATATTCACCAGAATATGCAATTAGAATTTCAATGAAAAATTTTGGTTATGACAACGAAATACAAAGTGTTCCACTATATGCAACATTTTGTATTGATAAGAATATTTGATAATATATTTTAACTAAATAAATGAAAAAGAGAGAGCATTTTATTATTAAAATCTCTCTCTTTAATTTTATATAATTTTTTTTATATATTTAAAATACCTATCAATTAAAACCTCTTGATATCCTGCCATTTTTTCTTTTTTCATGGCAATTATGACTTTTTCAAAGTCTTTTATTTCAATTGACTCCAATTTATTTAGGCGTGTTTCAATGCTTTTATTACCAATACAATCGTAGTAATCATCTATGGTCATATTGAAAAATGAAATATTCTCCTTGTATCTCAATTTTAATTTTTGAGCTATTTGAAGTCCTTCAGGATCAAAATCTCCTGAATAATATAGATGGTTACCACTTTGAACTAATTTATCTAGTATAATTAATGAAGAGACATTAAGTTGTCCACCGGTACATAAGAGAGTTGTGTTAATTTTTGATTGTTCTAATCTTTCTAGAAGGTCTCTAAATACAGCTGGATTTTCAAAAATAAAAACTTTTTGTTCTATACTATCTATATTATTTACATCTCTTAAGTTATATAAGGATATATTTAATGGTTGTTTTTCTCTCCAAAAGAAAAGCCAACTCTCTCTCCCTAAAAGATTATATGCTAAAGTGAAATTTAAAAATTCTTCTTTAACAATATGAAAATTGAGTAAAAGTTCAGATATATCTTCAATTTTTTTAGATTTTTTACATTTTGAAAGAAACCAAAGATAATCTAGAAGCAGTTTCCCTGATATTGTATCACCGTCAAAATAATGTGAATCTCTTGTGATTTGAGCTGAAAGCACAGGGAGAGATATATATTTAATTTTATCTTCTTCAATTTCTTTTTTTATATATTCTAAAGCTTTTTTTATATTAGAAACAAATTCTAAAAGTTTTTGAGGTGATTCATTGTAAGTTGATTTAATTAAAGTACTATCAGTTTTTTCCCACCATTCTTTAAGTGGTAAAGTGGAGAAGAAATTTTCTTTCTTATTTTCTTCAATTTTTTTTATATCCCCTAAACAGAAAAATTTATCTTTATAAATTTCTCTCATAAGATTTTCTGAATCTAACTCTTTATATTTTTCACCTTTAAAATAGTTAAAAAACTCCTCTACTTTTATAGAAATTATGTTATTTTTATTTTTAGAAATAAAGGATAAAAAAATCTCAGATTCTTTAGAAATATTCTCTAGATGCATTATTCCTGTAAGTTTTCCTGTTTTGTTATAACGCTTTAGAATTTTATCAAATATCTCCTTATAACAAGGTTCTTTTTTTATTAGCATTATAATTTCTTTATACATAGGTTTTATTCTCCATTTTTTTACCGTTCCATTTATAGTTTATAAGCGCTACATTATCATCATTTTCATCTCTTAATATTTCACAAATTCCAAGTTCAGGAACGGTTTCATAATCTCCCCATAATATTTGAGAATTCAAAATATAATCTAAGTCTAAATTTTCTAAATGAGAAAAAAGCATTCCTATATTTTTTTCATCTACTCCAGCAAATGCTTCGTCCATAGCAACAATCCTAGGTGCTGTTTCAGAAGCATATTCATATCGAACATAAAGAGCTGCAAGAAGTGGAAGGTACATGGATATAGCTTTTTCACCACCAGAAAGTTGATAGAAATTATTATTAGTCATCTCTCTTCTTTTCTCATTTCTTTTCACATAAAAGAGTCTAAATTCATACCATTTTCTAAAATCTAAAATCTCACTAATAATATTAAAATAATTTGTATTTTCTCCATTTTTCTGAGAACGATTGATAACTTTTTTTATTTTATGAAGGAAATGAGTACTAAATTTTTTTTTCTCGCTTTCACTTAATCGCCCTTTTCCATTAAGTAGTTGAAGTAATTCTACGGTACTTAATTCTTCTTCAGATTCAGATTTTTTAGGTTCCCATTTTAAATCTAGTTTTAAAGAACTTGAACTTTCCATATTATACATTAATTCATTAATTTGTTTTATCCATTTTTGAGAGTTATATATTATAGCTAATACCTTCTGACTTAAATTTTCTAATAAAATTTCTTCAAATATCTTTCTATCTCCATCTGTTATAAGAAGCTCTAGCTCTTGTATTTGATTTTCTAAATATAATTCTAGATTAAAAAGTGATTCTTCAGTTCTATTAGCAGTAAAAATATAATCGACTCTTTCACTATCTTCGCTTTCTGAAAATAGAAGTTTTGACTTTATCTTATAAGTACTAAGAGCGTTACTATATTTTGAAATTACTTCACTTAAACTAATTTGAAGTTTTTTACTACTCATTCCTTCCAGGTTAAAATCTTGTATTTCTGCTTCAGTAACATATCCTAAACTTAATTCTTCTTTATAAAATTTTTGAGATTCATCTAATTTAAATTTATTTTCTTCAATAATTATTTTAAATGATTCTATAGATTTCATTAGCATTTCTTTTTTACTTTCAAGTTTACCAAGTTGAGTATAACATTTTTCAAATTGAGCTGGTAAATTTTTTGCTTTTTCATTGAGTGCTCTTAATTCAGCTTGGATACTTTCCATATCAATTTCTTTAAAGAATTCTATAAAGGTTTCTAATGTTGATTTTTTAATATTGATGTTTTTATTATTTATTTTAATTTCGTCATAAATATCTTCTAATTCCTCTTCAATGGAGTCCACAGTTTCATTTAAATTATTAATTGTAGAGATTGATATTTCTTTTCTTTTCTGCAAACTTATTATTTCAATTATAAAGCCAGAAGCAGATTCTCTAATATCATTCAGTTGATTTAAAGAGTCTATAGTTTTTTCTATTGGAGTATCTTTTAATAAAGGGAATAGTTTTATATCTAGTTTTTTTATTTCTTCGTTAAGTGTTATTAAGTTATTTCTTATCTCTTCTTTTTTTGATTCTAAAGAGGATAATTTTTTTTCAAACTCTTCTAATGTATCCTTTCCAGCTTTTAAATTTTCTAAAGTTGGTATTTTTTCATTTTCATTTTCAAGTTGTATTAATAATTCTTCTAGTTGAATTTTTGAAAGTTGCTCTTCATTTGGATTTACTTTTCCTGATAGTTGTCCTACTTGATAGTATCCTTTTTCATTTTTTTGAAATAATTCTTCTGAGAAGATAAAATTACCATATTCTTTTCCTTTAAAATCCAATGCCTCTTTTTTATATTTTTCTGAAACTAAAAAAATATCTAAGCCTATAAGGGATTGCAAATCTATAAAAGGAACAGCTTTTTTTTCTAATCTTTCAATATTTTTCTCTTTGGAATTATTTAAAATTAATCTTTCTAATCTTAATTGGAGATTTATTTTATATTTATAGTGTATATCCTTCATATAAGCTTTTAACTCTTCAATTTTATCTGGAACCATAGACAGATTAAGTAATTCATTTATTTGAATAATTTCCTTATCAGAAAATTTTAAAATTTCACATTTTTCTTGCCATTGAATCATTTTCTCTTTATAGTCTTCAATTATTTCAATAATAAGATTTTCTAATCTCAATTCTTCTTTTTTTTCTGAATCTATTTTTAATTCATTTTCTTCTAGTTTTATTTCTAAATTATTACAAGTATTTTTTAAGCCCTCATATTTTTCAATATCTTTTCTTACATTTTTCAAAAGTTGTTTAAATTTTTCTAAATGAGTTTTTAACTGCTCCGTTGTATATAGTTCTGAAAGATTAAGATTTCTTAATTCAATTTTTAGTTCATTTAATATATTATTTTCATTTTCTTGAATCTCATTTAAAAGTTTTTGTTCTTCAGAACAAAGCTGTATTTTTTTGCTTAAGAGATGTTTTTTTATATTTAATTTATCATTTTTTTTACTAAATCTATCCTCTAAAACTTTCAATTCTTCTTCTATTTTTAATCTCTCTTCATATTTAGAGAAATTATCTTCTTTTTTTAGTAGTTCTTTTCTTTCATCTATCCTTTGTCTTTCTATTTCTAAATTATTTTTTTCTTTTTGAAATTCTTCTAGTTTTTTTTCAATCTCTAACATATCTTTTTCTTTATTGGTAAATTCATATAAATTTTTTTCTAGTTCACTTAATTTTTCATCTTGTTTTTTCTTTTTGCTAAAAAGGTTTACTTTATTATATTTTTGGAATATTTCACTTATTTCTCTTGCCATTATCAGTGCATTTTTACTATCGTCAATTTTATTTTTTATAATATCCATTTCTTCCATGGCTTCAGTTATCCCTTTTAAATCATCTTTATCTAAAGTTTTTAAAGAATCATTTAGTATTTCGTACATTTTTGTTGGTTTAAAATCTTTTGAAAGTTTTGGAGATCTTATATTTATTATAAGAGCAAGAAGGTCTTCATAATATTCTAAACTATCAAAACCAAAAAAGATTTCATTCATAGCTGCCATATATTCTCTTTGGGATTGAAAAAAATATCCACTTTCTTCCATAATATTTTTCATCTGTTTTTTTTGTAAAACAATCTCTTCACCAAGTTCTTTTCTTTTTAACTTTATATCTTGACCGATTCTTTTCCCATCTCTGACAATAAAATACCAAATATCTGTACTTTTATCTTTTTGAGCTTTTATTCCCATTCCAACTGTTATATAATTTTCTATTCCATTTTTTTTAAATTCCATAAAAAGATATGCTGTCCGTTCAGTTTCTCCTTCTCTTACGAGCATATAGTTATCTAATTTTCTAGAAACAGTTCCAAAAGTATCCAATCTTCCAGGTGCTCTATTTCCATCTAGAAGTAAAGGAATAAAACTTTGTAATGTTACAGACTTCCCAGAACCATTTCCACCTCTAAGAAGAAGTTTACCATTATGCAAAGGAATTTCTTCATAATCATAGTACCAAAAATTTACTATTCCTAACTTATTAATTTGCCATCTGTTATTCTTCTTCTTCTCCATACTCACCAACTACCTTCCCACATAAAGGGTAAATTTTTATTTTATCATCTTCATTTTTTATAAAGCTAAAAAATTCTAAAATTTTAAGTATATCTTTTTTTAAATTTTCATTCTTTTTATCTCTAGAAAGTTTTGTCCATTTTTTTTCATTTTTATTTCTTAGTTCTTCTATCAGTTGGTCCAATTCATAATGATTTAATATAAGTGTGTCATCTGCTTTTGGGATGAATTCTCCATTTAAAATTTTATCTCTAATTAATTTATTAAATTGTAATGATATTTTGTCATCATCACTTTTACCTGGAAAAGATTTAAAGAGTCCTGAGGTATCATTAACAACAGAAAGAACCATATTTTTATGTATTTGAATACCCCAGTTAAGATGTTTATTTAATGTATCCTCTATTTCATCTTTATATTTTTTACAGTATTCATATTCCTTTTCACAATCACTATAAATAACATTATTCATAACTAAATCTCTATAAACTTTAGTTTTCAAATCTATTTCTTCAGATTTTTCATGACTATAACTAGAAGGTATTATATATCTTGAGTTTCCAAGATTTTCTAAAAGCATCTCTCTTTCTTCTATATTTCCTTCAATTTTTTCTAATTCTTTTATTATAGGGATATCCAATGCAAATTTCAAAACTCTTATAAGGGATAGTCTATTTTTTCCATC
This sequence comes from uncultured Fusobacteriaceae bacterium, assembly GCA_947072665.1. Taxonomy (GTDB): domain Bacteria; phylum Fusobacteriota; class Fusobacteriia; order Fusobacteriales; family Fusobacteriaceae; genus JAGNZR01. The sequence goes on from CAMTIW010000016.1 coordinate 16,139, forward strand.
TAACCAGTTAAGATTTATAGAATCTTTTAATTGTGAAAAAAGAAATTGGTTTCCTTTTTCTAAATTGTCTAAAAAATATAATAATTTAAAAAAAATAACATAGTCAAGAACAGAAGTAAAGCATTGTATTCCCATGGAAAAATGATTAGTTCCAGGCATTTTTTCTAGTTTTAAAAAATCTGGACGACTGATAAGTTTATATTTAAGATAATCTTCAAGAAATTCTTTATAGTTATGACAGTTATCTTTTATTTCATAAAATATTTCTTCATCTCTATTTTTATAAACCATATAGTTATTGAGTAAATACTTAAGTTTATCCATTACTTCACCTCTATTTTAAAGTCAGGTAGTTCTAATTCCCCATCAGTGGATTTTAAAATAACTCTATCATTGGAAAGAATATTTTTACGAGATAAATATTTTAATATCATTTTTCTTTCTTCTGGAGAAAGAATTGGAAGTTTTTTTAATTCTAAAGTATAGTTTTCAGAAAGTTCAATTAATCTAGATTTTTCTTTCTCTCTTTGCTCTAACTTTTCTTTTATTTTTTTCAATTTAGATTCTGTATTCATTCGAAGAGGATTCTTCACCAATATGTTTGCAGCTCCCCTTCGTCCTTCTGTTAAAAGAAATCTCATAGGTTTTTCTTCATAGACAGAGGAATTAGTATTTTCTGTTTCTCTATCTTCAATCCCTTTAACATGAATTGTTCCTTCAATTCCTAAGATTTCTGTGGAGAGTTCATGTGCTTCTTTAATATTTTTACAATTTTCAAATTTTTCAATTATATATAAATACTCATCTCTTCTGTAACTTATACTTCTATCTTCATAAATTTTCATAGCATATTTAATTATTCTATTTATTATTTCGTTTGTATGTTCAAAAAGAGATTTAATTAAAGGTTCTTTTCCATTTGATTCTACAAACCAATTAATCATTCCTTTTAGTCTTTCTAAATTTACTTTTATGTAGTCAACTTTATCAGCTTTTTTTATTCCAGGAATACTCATTTCATATTCATAAACAATCTCTAAAAAATTATCTTGTTCAACTACAATTTCATTTTTTAAAATATCTGCAATATCAGAATAGTTTAGTTGTATATCTTTAATAAAATCATTTAAATATTTAAGAAATTTTTCTTTAAATATCAAAAATTCTTCAATTTTTAAAATTTCATTTATTTTTTCAGATGAAAACTGACTTATGAAATTTGTATAATTATTGCTAAGAGTTTTAAAACTTGATTTTAGTTCATTCCACCATTCATAAATCTCTTTTTCACTACCTTTTTTTACTTTTTTATATTCGCTAAGAATTTTAGTAAATCTAATCATAAAATTAGAGTTCAAATGAGCTTCAGATTCTACATTAAGATTTTCTAGGACTACTAGCATTTTTTCGATTTCTACTGAATTTTTTGAAATTTGATATTTGAATTCACGATTTTTAAATTCCAGAATAGTTTTTGTGTTTTTAGTATCTGTATCTGCAACTAGATTTTTCCATTCTAAAAGTGATATTAAATCAGATTTTAAGAGTTCCATATTATACTCTTCAAATCCATCATAGGAGTTTAAAATCTCTAAAATTTCTTCTTTATAACGCCAGTATTTCATTTCATTGAAAGAATCAAACATGCATTTCATGATAGCTCTGTATCTTTCACTATTTTCAACAGTTAAATATTTAACTTCATCTATTTTTCTTCTAAAATCCATTCTATCACCTACTTTTTTTATACATTATATCATACCTATTTTTTAATAGAAAATATCTTTTTTATCTTTATTTGTTTGAGATAAAAAATTATTTTATAAAAATCAATTAAAATGTCCCCTGCTTATTAACAGGGGTATTTTAATTAAATCTAGTTAAATATTAACTGAATTGATTTCCAAAATAACATTTTTAGGTATAGTTTTAGTTTGAGAATAAGAATAAGAGTTTTCTATCATTTTTTCTGAAGTTTTTAAATTTTTATCATTATTATAATGTATTATAGCTAATAATTCTCCAACTTCAACTTTATCTCCAACTTTTTTATTTAAATTTATTCCAACGGCATAGTCAATTATATCTATTTTAGTAGCTCTTCCTGCTCCTAAAATCATCCCTGCTTTGCCTATTTCTTCAGCATTTATTTCTTTTACCCAACCAGATGTCTTTGAAAATAATCTTAGTTCAAATTTAGCAGTAGGTAAAAGAGAATAATCATCAACTAATTCACCGTTACCACCTGAGTATGAAATAAATTCTTTTAAATATTTAAGAGCTTCTCCATTTTTAATAACTTTATGTACTTTTTTAATTCCTTCTTCTAAACTATCAACATCACCTTTAAGTTTAAGTGCCATTCCAACAATAGTTTCAATTAAATCTGTAAAATCTTTAGGACCTCTTCCTTTTAATGTCTCAATAGCTTCAATAATTTCATTTGCATTACCTACAGCAAAGCCCAAAGGTTCATCCATATTTGTTAAAATTGTAACAACTTTTCTATTGAAGCTATCGCCAATATCTAGCATAGCATTGGATAATTTTCTAGCTTCATCTAAATTTTTCATAAAAGCACCAGATCCAACTTTCACATCTAAAATAAGACCATCTGCATAAACTGCTAATTTTTTACTCATAATAGAACTTGCAATAAGATGTATACTTTGAACAGTTGCAGTAACATCTCTCAGTGCATATATTTTTTTATCTAGGGGAACTACATTTTCGGAAGCACCCATAATTCCAGTTCCTGTTGTATTTACCATTTTTATTAATTCTTCTTTTGTTTGTGGGAAAGAGAAACCTGGAATTGCTTCAAATTTATCAATTGTTCCACCAGTATGGCCAAGTCCTCTTCCTGAAAGTTTAGCAGTTCCTATATCTAATGCTGCGAAAAGACCAGCTAGGGCGATAGTAGTTTTATCACCAACACCTCCAGTAGAGTGTTTATCTATTAAGAATTTATCAATTCCTTGAAACTTTATGACATCTCCACTGTTCACCATTTTTTCAGTGAATATTTTCAATTCATTTTTTGTCATACCATTAAAATATACACTCATAAGAAATGCTGACATTTGATAGTCAGGAACTTTATTTTCCTGATAATTATCTAAAAGAAAGCTTATTTCTTTTTCATTTAATTCTCTACCATCTCTTTTATTTTGAATAATATCTACAACTCTCATTATAAAACCTCCTGAATTTTTTTATTTATATTTAATCTTCCTCTTTGTGGAAATATATAGTATTATGAAAACATATTAAATTAATGAGGAAGGAAATAACCATGACAATAGATAACTATATAGCAAAGTCAAACTTTTCAAAAATAATAACTCCTGAAATTAGAGATAAAATTATTATTAAAAACTATAAATCTCAAGAATGTATTTTTGATGCACATTCTAAAGTGGAAAATATTTACTTGATAATTAAAGGGAAAGTTGAAGTTTCATATATTATATCTAATGGGAAACCGCTTTATTTAAACCTTTTAAAAGAAAATGAAATTTTTGGGGATATAGAATATTTAGGAAACAAAGAAGCTATCTTTGATGTTATATCATTGGAAGAGAGCATTATAGTTTTGATTCCTTTTGATGTTATTGAAAAATTTCTATCTAAAAATTATTCATTTTGGAAATTTCTTTGTATAGAGACTAATAATAAAATGCTCAAAACAAATAAAGAAATCATCTCAAATAAAGCATTTAATTTAAAAACATACTTCTCAAATTATTTAATCCAAACGAATTATAATATTAAATTTAATTCCCTAGATGAACTAGCAATAAAGTTAAATGTAAGCTATAGAAATTTATCAAGAATTATTAAAAAATTTGTAGAGCTTAAAATTATTGAAAAAAATAGGAATGAAATTATAGTATTAGATAAAATTGAACTTCATAAATATATTGAAACGATATAAATTATCCAAAAAAAGCTCCAGCAATAACACCGTTTAATATAGAAGCTAAGAATCCACCAATAATTGCTCTTGCACCTATTGTTGCAATCTCTTTTTTCCTATTTGGAGCAAGGCCACCTATACCACCAATTAAAATAGCGAGAGAGGAAACATTTGCAAATCCAAGAAGAGAGAAACTCATAATTATAATGGTTTTAGGTGAAAGAGTACTCATAATATCAGTAAAAGAAACATAAGCAACAAATTCATTTAGTATCATCTTCTGCCCTAGTAAACTCCCAGAAGCAAGGGCTTCATTCCAAGGGACACCAGCAATATATGCAAGGGGTGCAAATAGATAACCTAAAATTTCTTGAATTGTAACTGAATATCCAAACAAACCAACTATATTTCCTAGTATAGCGTTTACTAGTGAAATTAGTCCAATAAATGAAATTAGCATAGCTCCCATGGAAACTGCCATGGTTAAACCATCCATAGTACCTTTCGCTGCTGCATCTACAATATTAACAGAATCACTTTTTAAGAAAATTACTTTTTCTTCTTTTAAACCAGTATTTTTTTCTTCTGGCATAATTAACTTAGAAAAAATAAGTCCACTGGGAGCAGCCATAAAAGACCCTGCAATAAGATATTTCATAGGAACCCCCAGAGCTGCATAGGCTGCTAAAATTGTTCCAGATACAGAAGCTACCCCACAAGTTAATACTGCAAAAAGTTCTGACTTACTCAAAGTAGCAAGATAAGGTTTTATAAGTAGAGGAGCATCGGTTTGTCCTAAAAAAATATTAGCTGCTGCATTGATAGACTCCACTTCTTTTGTTCCTAAAAGCTTAGCAATAAATCCACCAATATATTTTATAACTACTTGCATAAATCCAATATGGTATAGAACAGATACTAGAGCTCCAAAGAATACTATTAAAGGTAAAACATGTATTGCAAATATTAATCCCATATTTTCACTAGAGGCTAAGCTTCCAAATAAAAATGCTATACCACTATTAGCTTGAAACATAACGCTAGAAACCCCATTGGCTATTTTTTCTAATACATATGCTCCACCGGAAGTTTTTAATACAATAAAAGCAAATAATAGTTGAAGTAAAAATCCTGAACCAATTATTTTCCAATTAATATTTTTTCTATCATATGAAGTTAAATATCCTAAAAAAATTAAAACTATGACACCTATAATTCCACGCAACATATTTTTCAACCCCTTTGACGTTTTTTTTATATACATAAAGTTTCAAAATAACATTAATAGTGTTATTTATAGCTCTAAAAATATACTATATTATTTTTATAAAAAAGAATAGGACATATGGCATTCTAACCATAAAATAAAAAAGATTAATTTTCAGATATAGTTTCTCCTGAAAAATTAATCTTTGCTTTTTGATTATTTAATTTCATCAATCTAATAAATTATATTAGATAAAAACAACCCATTGGGGTCAGCCACAATTTTTGGATATTCACAAGTAAAATCTGTAAGAAGAGTTTGAAAGTAATTTTTAGGTTTTCTTCCACTATAAATTTCAAGAGCAGTACCTATAATAATTCTAATTTGTGATTTTAAAAATGAACTTCCCTTAATTTCAATGCAAATACTGGTCTCATCTTGATAACTGCCTGTAATAGAATAAATTTTTCTAATTTGATTTTTACTTGCACAATCTGCAAGTCTAAAATTTCTAAAATCATGTTCCCCTACTAAAGGCTGTAAAATTAAAACAAATGACTCTAAGTCAAGTTTTAGATGTGTATAAGTTGCAAATCTATTTTTAAATGGACTTTTTTCATGAGTAAGAAAATATTTATAAGTTCTTTCCTTAGCACTAAATCTAGAATTAAAATTAGAATCCACCTCTTCAGCAGCAGTGATTGATATATCTATTGGGAGTGAATTATTAAGAATAAATTGTATTTTTTTTACCGGTATTGTTGAACTTGTTAGAAAATTTGAAACTTGCATAAAAGCATGAACACCCCTATCTGTTCTTCCAGATGAAATTAAATTAATAGGCTCCTTCATATATTTATAAAGAAGTTTCTCAATTTCACCTTGCACTGTTCTAGAATTAGGTTGTCTTTGGAACCCTAAAAAATCAGTTCCATCATATGTATATATTAATTTAATATTCCTCATTGATGCTCCATGTTTTAATTTATTTTTATTTCTTTAAATTCTACCTTATTTTATTATTAAATGCAAAAAATAGTTTAAAAAAATAAAAAAAAAGAAAATTGATGTATAATATATATAATAATTTTCAGATGGGAAAATAAGTTAATTTGAGGTGAATAATATGTTTTTTAAGGAAGTTAAATTTAATGATATAGAACTTTTAAAAAAATTAGAGCTAATAGAAGAAGAAGTATTTGGGAAAAATGGCGGTGCAGATAGTTGGTTGTTAAAAGCCTTTACAAGATATGGATTACTTTTTGTTGTGATAGATAATGATGAAATTATTTCAGTGGCTGAATTTATACAAATTTTAGGAAAAAAAGAACTTTTTTTATATGGATTCTTAACAAGGGAGAAATATAGAAACAAGGGCTATGCAAAAAAATTAATAGAATTTAGTGAAAAGAAAATAAAGAGTATGGGCTACAATGCTATTTTACTCACTGTGGACCCTGATAATTTAATAGGAGTTACTCTATATAAACACAGGGGCTATGAAATTTTAGAATTTCAAAAAGATGAATACGGTCCAAATATTGATAGATTTTTAATGAAAAAAAACTTAAGATAAAATTAATATAAATTTGAGATATAAAAAGTTTGACAGAAGAAGTTAAATATTGTATTATATATAGACTGTAATCAGTATAATTTTGTAAAAGGAGTGATAGTATATGTGTATAGAGGATGTTGGAGGATATTTAAAAGAGAAAGGGATAAAACCATCATACCAAAGAATGAAAATATTTGAATACTTATTAAAAAATAAAATACATCCTACGGTTGATACAATATATAAAGCTTTATCCCCAAAAATACCAACTTTATCAAAAACAACGGTGTATAATACACTTAATTTATTTATTGAAAATAAATTAGTTAATGTTATTGTGATTGAAGAAAATGAAACAAGATATGATATTGCTATAGATATAGGTATGCATGGACATTTTAAATGTGAAAATTGTGGAAAAGTTTACGATGTAGAAGTAAATCCAATATCATTAGGAATTGAGGGTCTAGAAAAATTTGATATTAATGAGCAACATATTTATTTTAAAGGAACTTGTAAAGAGTGCACTGAAAAAAAATAAATATATAAAAGGAATTATAGTAATTTTATAGAATAATATATAAGATTCATTAGTTTTTATAGGAGGTAAATATGAAAAGATATGATATATTCAAATGTGAAAAAAGTAATACAGTAATCGATGTTTTAGTTAGTGAGGGAGCTTGTAATGAAATACCAGGTTTTGTTAAATTAGAAGAAAAAACTCAAGATGCTTCTACAGAAAAACATGTTCCTTATATAGAAGAACATGCAGATGGTTATTTTGTAAAAGTTGGAAAAGAAGTAGCACACCCAATGACAGAACAGCATTATATACAATTTATTGAAATAATTGTGGATGGAGATAGGTTATATAGAAAATATTTGAAACCAGGAGATGAACCTGCCGCTTGTTTTAAAGTAGTAAAAGGAACTTCTGTTGTGGCTAGAGAATATTGTAATATTCACGGTCTATGGAAAGATAAATAGAAAAAACTAACTCTATAACGAATGATTAAAGGAGAGCTTGTATATGGAAAAATGGATATGTATACCATGTGATTATATTTATGACCCTGAAGTTGGAGATGTAGATTCTGGAGTTTTACCAGGAACAAAATTTGAAGATATACCTGAAGATTGGGTCTGTCCAATTTGTGGAGTAGGGAAAGACCAGTTTGAAAAAATATAAAAATCACTGAAATAGAACAGTGGAAAAAAATAGTTCAAAAATAGGAAAAAATAGTTGACAAAAAATGGGAAAAGGAGTATTATAATTGAGTAATGCCTAGATAGCTCAGTTGGCTAGAGCATTCGGTTCATACCCGAACGGTCGTAGGTTCGAATCCTATTCTAGGCACCATATTCCAAATATTTTTTAAACCCCACTTTTTAGATTCACATGTTGTAATCTAACCCTAAATATTTAAGAAAAAGAGTAGTTTCCCTGACTACTTTTTTTCTTTTTTGTGTTTTCTGAAATTTGATTACTTTAAAAAAAACTATAAATTTGGTATACTAAAGAGAAATAAATATTTTTCATAAAAAAAAGAGGTGAAAAATGGAAATAAAAAAGATAATAGTTTCTAGAACTGATAAAATTGGTGATTTAGTTCTTTCTATTCCAAGCTTTTTTATGTTAAAAAAAATGTATCCATCTGCGGAAATTATAGTTTTAGTGAGAAATTATAATTATGAGATAGTTAAAAATTTATCTTATATTGATAGGATTATAAAAATTGATGATTATACTCAAAAAGAACTATTAGAAAAAATAGAATATTTTAAAGCTGATATATTTATTGCTTTATATAGTGATTCTTTTGTAAGTAAACTAGCAGTAAAAAGTAAGGCAAAAATTAGAATAGGACCATATTCTAAATTAAATTCTTTTTTTTCTTATAATAGAGGAGTTTTTCAAAAGCGCTCAATGTCTAAAAAAAATGAAGCTGAGTATAATTTAGATCTCATAAGGAAGATCGATAAAAAACTTTTTGATAATAGTTATGAATTGAATACTGAAATAATAGTTCCTGAAAATAATTTGAAAATAGCAAGAGCTTTTTTTGAAAGAGAAGGTATTCAAGAGCAAATAAATAAAAATAATTCTCAGGTTATAGTTATAAATCCTTTTATGGGTGGATCAGCAAAAAATATAACAGATGATCAATATGCAGATTTAATAAAAGAATTGTTAATAAAAAAAGATAATTTAGAAATAATTTTGACTGTTTACATAGATGATGAAGAAAGAGTTTTAACTCTTTGTGATAAAATAAAAGATAAAAGAGTTCATCCTTTTATAAATTCAGGAGAACTTTTAAATATAGCTGCTATTATTCAAAAATCCCATGTATATTTTGGTGGTTCCACAGGACCAACACATATTGCAGGAGCTCTAAATAAAAAAATTGTTTCTATATACCCTAATAAAAAAACTCAAAGTATAACTAGATGGGGAGTTTTTGGTGCTAATAAAGATATAAGTTATATAGTTCCAGATGAAAAAAATCCAAAAGAAAATTATAAAAGTAAAAATTTTGATACTTATAATAAAGAGATGGAAGAGGTTTTAGTGAAGTTAATTTTAGATAAACTCAAATAATTTTGGAGGAGAAATATTGAAAATATTAATAATTCATACAGCTTTTATAGGTGACATAGTTTTATCAACTCCTCTTATAAAAAAAATAAAAGATACTTATAAAGAGTGTGAGATAACTTATTTAACGACTCCCATAGGAGCAAGTATATTAAAAAATAATCTTGAGATAGATAAAATTATTACCTATGATAAAAGAGGAAAAGACAAAGGATTAGTAAATTTTTTTAAGTTCGGAAAAAAATTATATCTGGAAAATTTTGATATGGTAATAACTTTACATAGATATTTAAGAAGTTCAATTTTAAGTTGGTTAACTAGGAGTCCTATTAGAAAAGGATATAAGAATGCCTCGGCTTCGTGGTGTTTTACAGATAAAATAGAATACTCCCAAGGAATACATGAAGTTGAAAGAATTTTATCTTTTCTTCCTAAAAACATAAATAAAAAAGATACAGATTACAGTATAGAGCTTTTCCCAAAAGAGGAAGAAGTTTTAAAAATTAAAAATATTCTAGGGAAATATCAAGGAAAAAAAATAATTGCCATAGCTCCTGGTAGTAAATGGTTTACAAAAAAATGGCCATTGGAATATTTTAATGAAGTTATTAAAAACTTAGGTAAGGATAAAAATATAATTCAAATTATAATAGGTGGAAAAGAAGAAAAAAACTTAAATGTCAATATAAATGAAAACTGTATAGATTTAAGAGGAAAAACAAGCCTTTTAGAATTAGCACAGGTATTGAAAATATCGGACATAGTTTTAACTAATGATTCTTCTCCTATACATATAGCATCAGGGTTTAAAAATACACATATATTAGCTTTATTTGGTCCAACTGTTAAAAAATTTGGTTTTTTTCCATGGAGTAAAAATAGTGAAGTTTTAGAAAATAATGATTTGAATTGTAGACCTTGTGCTATTCATGGTGGAAATAAATGTCCAAAAGGACATTTTAAATGTATGTTATCTATTACACCCCAAGAAGTAATAAAAAAGATTAGAAAAAAAATACAAAATGATAAGGTAGTATAGTATGAAGAAAAAACTATATGTGGAAAATAAAAAAATTAATATTTATTATGAAAACAAAAAATATTTAAGTTATTATGAGAGAATAATAAATGATGAATTTAGAATTTTAAAAGTATTAAAAGATGATAATAGAAGTTTAGTTTTGCTTATAGAAATAGATGGAGATAAAATAGTATATAAGGTACCTCGTGAAAAAAATAAAAATATATGGCAAAGATTTTTATCTATATTTAGAGGAAGTGAAGCAAAAAGAGAATTTAATATTTGTAAAGGATTAGAGAAATTAGAATTATTAGGACCAAGGCCTATTTTAGCAGCTGAAACTTTAAATTTCTTAACAAAAATAGATTCGTTTTTTTTAATGTCTTATATAGAAGGAAATCCTGCTAGGGTAGAGGAAATAGAACTTGTTTCTAAAGGGTTAAAAAATATTCATTCTAAGGGATATTTACATGGGGACTCTCAACTTTCTAACTTTATGGTTTCCAAAGGTAAAGTTTATATAATAGATTGTAAACTTTCAAAAAATATTTGTGGAAAAATAAAAGAGTTACAAGAATTTATATATTTAGAAAAAAGTTGTTATAGAGAATTACATACTTATGATAAAAAAAGTTTCTTTTATTTTATTATAAAAAAAATGGATGAAATTAAAGATAAATTCAATTTTTTTATGAAGAAAATTAGAATGAAAAATAAAAGGAGCTAAGGAGATGAAAAATTGAGGATTCTTATAATAAGATTGAGTTCCATTGGAGATGTTATTTTAACTACTCCAATTTTGAAGGCTTTTAAAGAAAAATATCCCAAAGTAAAGATAGATTTTTTAGTAATGGATAAATTTAAAAAATCAATAGAAGGTTGCCCTTATATTGATAAAGTAATTGTTTTTAATAAAGAAAAAAATGACGGATTTAAAAATATTAAAATATTTGCTAAAAAAATAAAAAAAGAAGGAAACTATGATTATGTATTTGATTTACATTCTAAGGTTAGATCAAAATTAATTTCATTTTTTATTGGAGCTAAAACTTTTAGTTATAAAAAAAGAATGTGGTGGAAAACTTTATTAGTAAAAATGCGACTTATAAGATATAAAGTAGATGATACAATAGTTAAAAATTATTTTAAAGTTTTTAAAAAATTTGAATTAGATTATAAAAATGAAGATATAACTTTTTCATTTGGAGAAAAAGATTTAAAAAAAATAAAAAAAGAATGGAGAAACTTGGTAGTGTTTGCTCCTGGGGCTTCTAAAAATACTAAAAAATGGTGTTTTGAAGAATTTGCTAAGCTCGCTAAAATTATTTTTGAGAAATATGGTAAAAAAATTGCTATAATAGGTGGAGATGAAGATTTTGAAATTGCAAATAAAATAAATGAATTAAGTGGAGATGTCTGTATTAATCTTTGCGGTATAATTAATTTAAAAGAAAGTGGCGCTTTATTATCTAAATCTAAATTTTTAGTAACTAATGATTCTGGACCCTTTCATATAGCAAGAGGAGTTAAGTGTAAAACTTTTGTTATTTTTGGACCAACAAATCCTGGAATGTTTGAACTAGAAAAAAGAGATACACTGATATATTTAAATGAAAAATGCTCACCTTGCAGTTTACATGGGGATAAAGTGTGTCCTAAAAAACACTTTAATTGTATGAAAAAAATTACGGCAATGAAATTATTTGAAATTATTGAGTTAAACTCAGAACAGGAGGAAAATTAATGGCAAAAGCGAAAGGAACTACAACAACAGTGACGGAAAGTAGTGATAAAAATAAAAGTTTAGAATTAGCTTTAAAACAGATAAGAAAGGATTTTGGAGAAGGTTCAATTATGAAACTTGGAGAAAATCAACATATGGAAATAGGAACAATTCCCACTGGAAGTATAAAATTAGATTTAGCGTTGGGAATAGGTGGTGTTCCTAGAGGAAGAGTAGTTGAAATATATGGAGCTGAAAGTTCAGGAAAAACTACATTAGCACTTCATATTATTGCTGAAGCTCAAAAAACTGGTGGAATAGCAGCTTTTATAGATGCTGAACATGCACTGGATCCTATCTATGCAAAAGCTTTAGGTGTTGATATAGATGAACTTCTAATATCTCAGCCAGATTATGGAGAACAAGCATTAGATATAGCAGATGTTCTTGTTAGATCAGGAGCTATTGATGTAATTGTTGTGGATTCAGTGGCTGCTCTTGTTCCAAAAGTAGAAATAGATGGTGAGATGTCAGATCAACAAATGGGACTTCAAGCAAGACTTATGTCAAAAGCTCTAAGAAAACTTACAGGAAATTTGAATAAATCAAATACTACAATGATTTTTATAAACCAAATTAGAGATAAGATAGGTGGATTTGGTTTCGGACCTCAAACAACTACAACAGGAGGAAAAGCTCTTAAATTTTATTCTTCTATTAGAATGGAAGTAAAAAGAATAGGAAGTGTAAAACAAGGTGATGATATGATTGGTAATGAAGTCACTGTTAAAGTAACTAAAAATAAAGTTGCACCTCCTTTTAAAGAAGCTTCTTTTCAAATAATGTACGGGAAAGGAATTTCAAGAGTAGGAGAAATTTTAGATATTGCTCTTGCTAATGATATAGTGGCTAAGTCAGGTTCATGGTTCAGTTTTGGAGATATAAGAATAGGACAAGGAAAAGAAAATGTAAAAATAAGATTAGAAACTGATAAGGATTTACTTGCTAAAATGGAAGAAGAAGTAAATAAAGTATTGTACACTGTGGATTTAGTTTCTCATGTTGAACAAGAAGAAGATGTAGAGAACAATGAGTAATAGTTATATTTTGAGGAAAAATAAGCTGACATTTGAAAATAAAGTGGAATTTACTGTTTCAAATTCAATTATTAATGATTATTCCTTAAAAGAAAAAAATTCTATCTCAAGAGAAAATTATCTTGAGATAGTTAAAATAGCAATGAAAAATTATGTGATATTTCTTTTGGCAAAAAGAGATTATTTTAGAAAAGATTTAGAAGATAAATTATATATTAAGTATAAAGAAAAAAAAATTGTTTTAGAAATAATAGAAGAAATGGAAAATAGAGAATATTTAAACGATTATAATATGGCCAAGCAATATATAAATTCACATAAAAAATATGGTAGAAGAAGATTAGAGTTTGAATTGAAAAGAAAAAATATAGAAAATTCTATAATAGATGATTTACTCTCAGAAAATATACATATAGAAATAGAAGAATTGGAAAAAAATGTGGAAAAAATGATTAAACAATCTCCTGAAAAAATATATGCATCTTTAATGAGAAAGGGTTTTCAATACAAAGATATAAAAGAGGCTATAGATAGGAGGAAATAAATGTTTGGTTTAATTCTTGTTACAGGTATAGGTTTTATAACTTTTAGTTTTATAACTATATTTTATTTCCCTAAAATATCTAAAATGAAAGAATATGAGGGAATAAAATATGCTAGAAAAAAATTAAAAATATTTTCTAGTATAGTATTAAAATCAATAAGAGCAGAAGTAATTACAATTTATGAAGATGAAGATGATTTTAAAAATTTAGATAGTAAAGATGGTATAATTTTCATTTCAAATCATACAAGCAATTTCGATATTCCTACTTTAACCGTTGGAATTCCAATGGACATAGGATTTGTTGCAAAAAAAGAGATGAAGAAATGGATATTTTACGGGAAATGGATGGAATCAAGTGGTTCTGTTTTCCTAGACCGAGAAAATCCTAGAAAAGGGATAGAGGGTATAAATAGAGCCATTAAAATAGTGAAAAAAGGACATCCCATTGTTATTTTTCCACAAGGTAAAAGGAAAGATAGTTTTGGAGAAGATGAATTTAAAAAAGGAAGCTTTAAATTAGCTGTTTCTAGTGAAGGAATAGTTGTTCCAATTGTACTGAAAGGAGTTTCTAAAATACAGGCACCTATGGGTAAATTGGTAAGCTTTAATAAAAAAGTAACTATATATATAGGGAAAGGTATAAAAACAAAGGAACTCTCAAAGGAAGAGCTAAAAGATTTAAATAGAGTAGTAGAAGAAAAAATAAGGATAATATTTAACAAAAATTAAATATTAGGAAGGTGGATCTATGATAATTTTAGGTATAGAAACTTCTTGTGATGAAACAGCCATCGCTATATTAAAAGATGGTAAAGAAATTTTATCCAATAAAATATCGTCACAAATTGAAATACATAAAGAATATGGAGGTGTTGTTCCAGAAATAGCTTCGAGACATCACATAAAAAATATTGCTGCAATCTTAGAAGAAGCATTAGAAGAAGCTAAAATAACAATGAATGAAGTAGATTATATTGCAGTAACCTATGCTCCTGGACTAATAGGTGCTTTATTAGTAGGAGTATCTTTTGCCAAGGGATTGTCTTATGGATATAATATTCCAATAATACCAGTTCATCATATAAGAGCACATATATATGCTAATTTTATAGAACATGAAGTAAAATTACCTTGTATAGCGTTGGTAGTTTCTGGAGGACATACAAATATAATACATATGGATAAAGAACATAATTTTATTAATATGGGTGGAACAATAGATGATGCAGTTGGAGAGAGTTATGATAAAATTGCAAGAGTATTAGGAATAGGATATCCTGGAGGACCAGTAATTGATAAAATGTATTATAATGGAGATAAAGAATTTTTAAAGATTACAGAACCTAAAGTGAGTGAATATGATTTTAGTTTTTCTGGGATAAAAACTTCTGTTATAAATTTTGTTAATAAGAGTAAAATGAAAAATGAAATTTTTAAACATGAAGATTTAGCTGCATCTTTTCAAGGGAAGGTTGTAGATATTTTAGTAAAAAAAGCTTTGAAAGCTGCAAAAGATAAGAATGTTAAAAATATTATAATAGCAGGAGGAGTAGCGGCTAACTCTTTGTTAAGAAGTGAACTAAAAGAAAAAGGAAATATGGTTGGAATGGAAGTTTCTTTTCCTTCATTAAAATATTGTACTGATAATGCTGCTATGATTTGTATCGCTGGATATTTTAAACTTAAAAATCAAGGAGATAAATGCTTGGCTCCACTTAATTTAAATGGAATTGCAACTTTAGATATAATGTTAGACAAATAAAATTGATAAATTTATAGGTGAAGAAAAATGATTGTAATTATTTCTTTATCTATAAATTTTATTTTTTTATATAAATTTATTATTTAAATCAATGTTTTATTGATATTTTAGAGTATAGTTGAAATTAATTTTTTTATTAATTTTATAAAAAGACAAATAAATAAAAAAAAGTATTGACGAAATATAATAACTGTGGTATTA
>CAMTIW010000017.1 GCA_947072665.1 uncultured Fusobacteriaceae bacterium
ATATCTATTATGATAAAAATGAGACTAAAAAATCATACTTTTATTTAAAAAAAACTATCCAATTAACCCCATATTTTGATAAAGAATTGTATTATAAATATATTGATATTTCTGAAAAATTAGATAAAAGCTATGAAATTTATAATTTTTTAGAAGAAAAATATATAGATTATAGCGATAATAAAATATTTGTAATTTTATATGTAGATACATTGGATAGAGTATTTAATGAATTATATAAAAGTGAAAAGCTTTTAAAAAAATATATGGTAGAATATGGTTATGAGGATAAACTTTTATTAAAGTTATCAGAAAATTTAATAAAACAAAAAAAATATAAAAATACATATGATGTTTTAGAATTGATAAAGTTTAAATCAAAAAGATATAATGAATTAAAAAAAATTATTGAAAAAAATAGAATGTTTTAGGAGGATTATTAATAATGGATTTGAAAAAATATGTAGCTTTGGTAGAGGATTTTCCAAAAAAAGGAATAAAATTTAGAGATATAACACCACTTATGGATAATGGTGCAGCTTTTAAATATGCAACAGATACTATTGTAACATTTTGTAAAGAACAAAATGCAGAATTAGTAGTAGGTCCAGAAGCTAGAGGATTTATTTTTGGATGTCCAGTGGCATATTCATTAGGGATAGGATTTGCTCCTGTTAGAAAACCAGGAAAATTACCAAGAGAAGTAATAACATATGATTATGAACTAGAGTATGGTTCTAATACTTTATGTATGCATAGTGATTCTGTAAAGAAAGGTCAAAGAGTAGTTATTGTTGATGACTTATTAGCTACTGGTGGAACTGTAGAAGCTACTGTAAAAATGATAGAAAAACTTGGAGGAGTAGTAGTTGGATTAGCATTTTTAATTGAACTTGAGGAGTTAAATGGTCGAGATAAATTAGAAGGTTATTCAGTATTAACATTGATGAAATACTAAGTTAAGGCGACACCTTGTGTCGCCTTTTCCTTAAAAAATATATATAAAATCAATTTTTTAAAAGAGGAAAAATATGGAATATATACGTAAAATAGAAGAGGAGATAAGAAAGAATAGAATAAATGTAGACTTAGAAAAAATAAAAAATGCTTTTCTTTTAGCAGAAGAATCACATCAAGGACAGTATAGAAAATCAGGTGAAGATTATATATTACATCCTGTGGAAGTTGCAAAAATTTTAATTGAAATGAAAATGGATACAGATACAATAGTGGCTGGAATTCTTCATGATATTGTAGAAGATACACTAATTACTTTAGCTGATATTAAATATAATTTTGGTGAAAATGTTGCTGAAATAGTGGATGGAGTAACAAAATTAAAAACTCTTCCAAATGGAACTAAAGATCAATATGAAAATATTAGAAAAATGATACTTGCTATGTCTAAAAATTTAAGTGTTGTAATAATTAAGTTATCAGATAGACTTCATAATATGAGGACATTAAAATATATGCCCCATGCCAAGCAAATAGCTATAGCAAGGGAAACACTGGATATTTATGCGCCATTAGCACATAGATTAGGAATTGCTAAAATCAAATGGGAGTTAGAAGATCTCTGTCTTAGTTATTTACAGCCAGAGGAATACCAAGAATTAAAAAGACTTGTAGATACTAAAAAAGAAGAAAGAGAAATTTATGTAAAAAGTACCATTGAGGAATTAAAAAAATATATAATAGGTGAAGCTAAGTTAAAAGTAACTATAAGTGGTAGGTTTAAACATTTTTACAGTATATATAAAAAAATGTATGAAAAAGGAAAAGAGTTTGATGATATTTATGATCTTATGGGAATTAGAATAATAGCAGAGACAAAAGCAGAATGCTATCATATTTTAGGAATAATTCAAAGTAAATATCAACCTGTTCCAGGTAGATTTAAGGATTATATCTCTGCTCCAAAAGCTAATAATTATCAATCTATTCATACTACTATAATAGGTCCTAAAGGGAAATTTATAGAGATGCAAATTAGAACTGAAGAAATGAATAGTATAGCTGAAGATGGAATTGCAGCTCACTGGAGTTATAAAGAAAAAGCAAATATAACCAAAAAAGATCAGGTTTACGGTTGGTTAAAAGGAATAATAGAAACCCAGCAACACGAGAATAGTCAAGAATTCGTAGAAGAATTTAAACAAGAACTAATTCGTGAAAGCGTTTTTGTATTTTCTCCCAAGGGGGATATTGTAGAATTAGTTTCAGGGGCAACACCTTTAGATTTTGCTTTTTATATTCATACAGATGTAGGATGTAAATGTATAGGTTCAAAAGTAAATGGGAAAATAGTTCCCTTGGAATATAAATTAAAAAATGGTGATAAAGTTGAAATAATAACTTCTAAAAATGCTAAAGGACCAGGAAATGACTGGCTGAATATAGTTGTTACAAATGGTGCTAAAAATAAAATTAGAAAATGGCTAAAAGAGAAAAAATATTCTGAAAATACTAAATTAGGTAAGGAATTAATAGAAAAAGAAGCTATGAAATTAGGTTTAACTTTAAGAGAATTTGAAGAGGATGTAGTTGTAAAAAAACATTTAGAGAAACATAATATACCATCAATAGATGATTTTTATTTTCAACTAGCTGAAAAAAGAAGTAAAATTAATGTAATAATTGGGAAAATTAAAATAAGTATAGATAAAGAAAAAGAATTGTTAAATTTATCAAATTTAACTGAAGTCTCCAATGAAAAGAGAGATAAAACCAGTAAAAAAAATGATTATGGCATAGTAATTGATGGTACTAATAATACACTTACAAAATTTGCTAAATGTTGTACTCCACTTCCAGGAGATTCAGTTGTGGGATATGTGACAAAATTAACAGGAATAACTATTCATAGAAAAGATTGTGTAAATTTTAAAAATATGGTAAAAATAGATAAAGCTAGAGAGATTGAAGTGAATTGGGATAGTTCAATGTTAGAAAAAAAATTGAATAAATATAAATTTACATTTAATGTATTTACAAAAGATAGACCAAATATACTTATGGATATAGTTACACTTGTTTCGAATCATAAAATTAACTTAGTTTCTATAAATTCAACAGAAATAAATAAAGACGGAAATCGAGTTATGAAAATTAAGTTAACAATAGATATAAGTGATAAGAGTGAATATAAAGTTTTAGTTAATAATATATTGAAAATAAAAGATATATTATCGGTTGAAAGATAAACAAAGAATAGGAGATTAAATAATGACAAAAAAATTACCAGTAACATATGACCTTTTAGGTGAAGATGGAAAAGCTAGAGCAGGAATAATAACAACACCTCATGGAACAATAGAAACTCCAGTTTTTATGCCAGTTGGAACTCAAGCAACAGTAAAAACAATGACGCCAGAAGAACTAGAAGAAATAGGAGCAGAAATAATACTTGGGAATACTTATCATCTTTATCTTAGACCTAGTGATGAGTTAGTTGCGAAATTTGGTGGACTTCATAAATTTATGAATTGGAAAAAACCTATTTTAACAGATTCAGGTGGCTTTCAAGTTTTCAGTTTAGGAGCTAGAAAAACAGTAGATGGTGGTGAGGGAACTTCACTGGTAAAAATAACAGAAGAAGGAGTACATTTTAGATCTCATTTAGATGGTTCTAAACATTTTATATCTCCAGAAAAATCAATAAATATTCAAAATAATTTAGGTTCAGATATTGTTATGCTATTTGATGAATGTCCACCAGGTCTTTCAGATAAAAAATATTTAATTCCTTCAATTGAAAGAACTACAAGATGGGCAAAAAGATGTGTAGAAGCTCATAAAAATCCAGAGACACAAGGACTTTTTGCAATAGTTCAAGGTGGTATTTATGAAGACCTAAGACAAAAAAGTTTAGATGAACTTTCAGTTATGGATGAGAATTTTTCAGGATATGCTATTGGTGGTTTAGCTGTTGGAGAACCTAGAGAAGATATGTATAGAGTCCTTAATTATATTGTAGAAAAATGTCCTTCAGAAAAACCTAGATATCTCATGGGTGTAGGAGAACCAATAGATATGTTAGAAGCCGTAGAAGCAGGAATAGATATGATGGATTGTGTTCAACCTTCTAGAATAGGAAGACATGGAACTATTTTTACAAAATATGGTAGATTAGTAGTTAAAAATGCAAGTTATGCAGAAGATGACAGACCTTTAGATGAAGATTGTGATTGCTACGTTTGTAAAAATTATACAAGAGGATATATAAGACATCTATTTAAAGCTGAAGAGATATTAGGTGGAAGACTTGCAACTTATCATAACCTATATTTCCTTTTAAAAATGATGAAAGGAGCAAGAGAGGCTATCTTAAATAAAAAATTTAAAAATTATAAAGATGAATTTATAAATAATTATTCCATGGGGAAAAAATCTTCGTGGATAACACCTAAAAAAATAGGACAATAAAACGGGAGTTGGGAATTGTGATTGAAGTAACAAGAAATGAACTGAAAATAAAAATAGAAGAATGTTTAAAATTAGCCAAGAAAAAAAATGGAGAGTTAGTTATATATTCTAAAGGTGCAGAGGAAGAATATGTTATTCTTTCTATAAAGGATTTTTTGACATTTAAAACTAAAAAAAATGATGTTATAGAAGTTACAATCTATGATAAAAAAGAAGATGACGATATTTTTTATGAAGAGTATAAATTAGCAGGAACTGAAAATAAAGCTGAGAATAAAGCTGGAAAAGAAACTGAACTGAAGTCAAAAAATATAAATCATTTCAGCAAATTTATAAAAAAATAATAGAAGGGGTTAAAATGTTTGAAACAACATATAAAGTGGGGATAAAAGATATAAATTATGGTGGACATATGGGAAATGAAATACCTCTAATATTATTTCAACAAGCAAGGGTAGAATTTTTTAATCTATTAAAAATTTCAGAATTGAATATAGGTTCTAGTATTGGAATTATCCAAGTGGAAAGTACGATTAAATATAACAAAGAAGTATTTTTTGGTGAAATTTTAACTTTAAAAATAGAGAATATTATAATTGAAAAAATAAAAATGACAATAGAATATAAAGTTATAAATGAAAACAAAGAATGTGTTGTTCAGGGAACAACGATTATGCTAGGGTATAACTATGAACTAAAAAAAGTTTCTAAAATTCCAGAATCTTTTAACATTATATTGAAAGAAATTAGGAGTGATAAATTGTGAAAAAAATAAAGAATATAATTTTTGATTTAGGAAATGTACTTATAGAATTTAACCCAGAAAAATTTATAAAAAATAATATAGAAGAGAGAGATAGAGAAAAAGTATTAAAAATTATTTTTTTAGGTGCTGAATGGTTGAAATTAGATAGAGGAACTTTAAGTTATGAAGAGGCTATTTCTATATTTTCTGAAAAATTGCCTAAGTATAAAGAATCTATTGAAAGCTTTTTTAATAAAAATATATTAGAATGTTTAACTCCCATGGAAGAAAATATAAAAGTAATGAAAAAATTAAAAAAAGATGGTTATAATCTTTACATCTTATCAAATTTTCATAAACCAGCCTTTGATTATATAAATAAAAATTGGGATTTTTTTAAAGAATTTAATGGAGCTACAGTTTCATCTTACTGTAAATTATTGAAACCAGAAAAGGAAATATATCAAGAGATAATAAGAAAATTTAATCTTATCCCAGAAGAAACTTTATTTATAGATGATACATTAGTAAATATAGAGATGTGCGAAATATTTGGAATAAGAGGACTACATTTAAAAAAAGAAGATGAATTAAATAGAAAAATAGAAGAATATTTAAAATAAAAAAACTAACTCTTAAAGTAGAACTAATACTTAGAGTTAGCTTTTTATTATTTTAAACTAAAAATTAAATCTTTATAGAATTGCTCTCCCAAACCATAGATAAGAGTATCTTTATAGGTATCATAAATAGGTGTGTAATCTTTTTCATCAAAACCTTCTGGATTTATCCTCTTAAAAATTGGAGACTCAGAATAAGAAAAATTAATACAAGCAATTTTATAGAAATCTTCCCTGGTAAAACTATTTGTAAAGTCGTCAGGGAGAGTTATATAAACTTTACTGTCATCATCTTCAACTAATATCTCAAGTGGCCATAGAGAACATATAAGAGGTTTTAAATCGATAATATCCTTAGGTGATAGTTGTTGCTCTAGAGCAATAGAATGGACAGAACATAATATACAAGAATTATTTGGTTTATAAGAACAACTACAGTTACTAATTTCATCTTCGGCAAATTCAAAAGGAACGATAACTTCATCTTCTTTTATGCTAGTGATTATTTCATCTTTAGTAAGTCCGAATTCTTCTAAAATATCATTATTTTTTGTTTTTATATTATATTCATCATAGTTTTTTAAAATAAAATTACGTGTATGATTTTCAAAAATAGAAGGGTTTCCTCCACAACAGTTATCTTG
The DNA here is from genome assembly GCA_947072665.1 of uncultured Fusobacteriaceae bacterium. Lineage (GTDB taxonomy): Bacteria > Fusobacteriota > Fusobacteriia > Fusobacteriales > Fusobacteriaceae > JAGNZR01. The sequence goes on from CAMTIW010000017.1 coordinate 6,438, forward strand.
GCAGTTAAAACAATCGAAATTAGCTAACTTGTGAAACATCTCATGGTCCACAGTAGCAGAATATTCTTTTCCTCTAATAAAAATAATTGTTTCTATTGTTTTTATTGTAGAAAAATATTTTCTTGCTCTTTTTTCTTTAGTTTTATTCATTTTAAAAATTTTTTCACCTTTTGGATGATTGAGAAAAAGTAGGTATTTCATTGGACTCCCAGTAAATATTGTTTTCTTATTATTATACACTAAAAAATAGAATCATGTGGTAATTATTTGGAAATTCTAGTATAATTTATTTAAGAAAACATTGTAAGGAGAATAAAAAATGAAAAAAACACAATTTAAAGGTAGTGTAATTTTAAATCCAGTACCTGTCGTTATGATAACGTCTAAAAATTTAAAAGGTGAATCCAATGTATTTACTGTTGCATGGACAGGGACTATTTGTACAAAACCTCCTATGTTGTCTATCTCAATAAGACCTGAAAGACTTTCTTATGAGTATATAGAGGAAACAATGGAATTTATAGTAAATATTCCTAGTCAAAAACAAGTTAGAGAAACTGATTATTGTGGAGTTGTAACAGGAAGAAAAAATAATAAAATAAAAGAAATGGGTTTTACTATGAATAAAGGTAGTGAAACAAATGTAGATTATATAGCTGATTGCCCTATAAATATAGAATGTAAAGTTAAACAGATAATAAAATTAGGAACTCACGATCTTTTCATAGCAGAAGTAGTGCAGTCCCATGTAAATACAAATTTAATGGATGAAAAAGGTAAAATTTGTTTTGAGAAAGCTGAATTAATAAATTATTGTCATGGGGAATATTTCCCAATGAATGAAACTCCAATTGGAAAATTTGGATTTTCTGTTGTAAAAAATAAAAATTTAGAAAAAGAATATGATATTAAATATGGAACAAAAGGCAAGAGTAAAAAATTTTTTAATAAAAAATAACAAAATTTAAACTTTTTACTTAAGTTTATGCGTCTAAATTATATATGGTTATTTTATTTTTTTATAATAATAAGGAGAGAAAAATGATATTGGTATTGCATAAATTTTTGAAAACAGGTATATTAGTATCCCCTCAGAAAGCTAAAAAAGTAAATGAAGTAATAGTTGAGATGGTAAAAAATGAAAAAGAAATAATTTTAGATTTTGCAGAAATAAAGACGATTTCTCTATCTTTTATATATTTTTTATTCAATGATATGAGTAAAGAATTAAGAAAAACAGCGAAAGACTTGATAAAAATTAAGAATCCTACAGTTTTTTTGTGGGATGAAATAGAATATTTAAGAAAAAACTATCATGAATTATCAATAAAATTTAAAAAATATGATCCTGGATATGCTTTAACTTAGAAATAAAAAAATAGTTTAGAAAAATGGAGGAAATTGTTTAAGAATTTCCTCTATTTTTTTGTTTAATTTTTGTTTTTTTTATTGTTATAAGGTATAATATAGAACATAATTATAAAAAAGGGGGAATAAATGAAAATTTTAAAGAGTAAATTTTTTAAGTTAGTGGTGATTTTTGTATTATCATTTTCAAGTATTTTTGGAGGTACAAAAGAATATATAGCTTCAGCAGATGGATTTGGAGGTGATATTCAAGTTAAAGTTTCTTTAAAAGAAAATAAATTAACTGATATAAAAATATTAAAGAATTCAGAATCTGAATTTACCAAGCCAGCTTTTGAAAATATAATACAAGATGTTATAAATACACAATCAGTAGATGTGGATGATATAGCAGGTGCAACATATACTAGTAAAGGTTTAAAAAAAGCAATAAAAAAAGCAATTTTTAAAAGTAAAATAGAACTAGTAAAAATAAAAAAAGTTGAACAAATTTTTGAAGATACAAAAACAGATATAGTAATTATAGGTGGTGGAGGAGCTGGTCTTACAGCGGCAATTTCAGCAGCAGAAAAAGGAGCAAAAATTATTCTAATAGAAAAAATGCCAATGTTAGGTGGAAATACCAATTATGCAACTGGAGGATTAAATGCAGCCAATACTTCTATTCAAAAATTAAAAGGAGTAGAAGATTCAGAGGAATTATTTGTTCAAGATACTATGAAAGGTGGGAAAAATAAGAATAATATAAAATTAGTTGAAAAAATGGCATATAAATCTAAAGATATAATAGAATGGTTAGCTATAAGAGGGGCAGATTTAAGTGACCTAGGAAGATTAGCAGGACAGAATAAGGATAGAACTCATAGACCCTTAGGTGGTTCAGCTGTAGGACCTAATATTGTTATGGCTCTTTCAGAGACAGCTAATAAATTAAATTTAGATATAAGATTAAATCAAAAAGCAATAAATTTATTAGAAAAAAATGGGGAGATAATAGGAGTAGAAATTCTTTTGAATTCTGGAAAAAAATATAATATTTATTCTAAATCAGTAATTATTACCACTGGAGGTTTTGGTGCTAATTTTGATATGGTAAGTGAATTAGTTCCTGAATTAAAAGGGTTTGGAACGACAAATCAAAAAGGAGCTTTAGGTGAAGGAGTTGTAATGCTAAATAAAATAGGTGCTGATATGGTGGATTTGAATCAAATTCAAACTCATCCAACAGTTGTGCCTAGTAATAGTGAAATGATAACAGAGGCAGTAAGAGGAAATGGAGCTATTTTAGTGAATCGGGACGGAAAAAGATTTGTCAATGAATTGGAAACAAGAGATGTTGTATCTAAAGCTGAACTATCACAAAATGGAGGAACAGCATATCTAGTTTTTGATCAAGGGGTTAGAAAGAGTTTGAAAGCAATAGAAAAGTATAATAAATCTGGTCTTTTAACAAGAGGTAAAAATATAGAAGAATTAGCTAAAAAATTGAATATTCCATATTTGACATTTAAAGAAAGCATAGAAAAATATAATGAGTTTGTTATATTAAAAAATGATAAAGAATTTTCTAGAGAGAATATGCAAAGAGAATTAAATCAAGGACCTTTTTATGCAGTGGAAGTGGGACCAGCAATTCATCATACAATGGGTGGTGTAAAAATAAATGAAGAGACAGCAGTATTGAGAAATAATAAAGTAATACCAGGATTATATGCTGCTGGAGAGGTAACAGGAGGAATACATGGTGCTAATAGATTAGGTGGAAATGCCATGACAGATATAACGGTATTTGGAAAAATAGCTGGAGAAGCTGCAGCAAAATTTTCAGAAAGTAAAAAATAAAGTAATAATGGAGTGATAAAATTGAAAAAAATTATTAAAAATATTTTTTTTATGTTAATAATTATATTATTTGTAAGTTGTGGAAAACCTAAACTTCTATCAGAATTACAAGTTAGAAAAGGTATTCACTATGAAGTAAATAAAGAGTCACCTTATACAGGGAAATTTATAAGTGAGTATTCAAATGGCCAGATAAAAAAACAAGGGAATTTCAAAAAAGGAATATTGAATGGGAATTATAAAGAGTATTATTCAAATGGACAGTTGAAAACTTCCACGGTTTATAAAAATGGTATAATAAATGGAATTTATTCAAGTTTTTATGAAAATGGTGAACCCAAAGCTAAATTACAATTTTTAAATGGTGAATATGATGGTCTCAATATAATATATAAAACAATGTTTACAAATTATCAAGAACTAAAATTTTTAAATGGAAAAGTGATAGAAAAAATAGAATACGACGAGAACAAAAATATAATAAAAAAAATTGATGAAAAATCAGATGAATTTAATGAAGAAACAATGGGAAATGCATTTAAAATTTATGTCAATATATTAGAAAAAATTTAAAAAAAACATGACCAAATTTTAATTTTGGTCATGTTTTTTTAATTAAAGTTTTGATAATTTTTAAATTTATGATACAATATGTTTGTAATTGATTCAAACTTTATGAAAAGAGAACCAGGTCAAATACCTGGACGGTCACGCCACTGTAGAGAGGACGAAAGCAAAATAACCACTGAGAAAACTTGGGAAGGTTTGTGAGTAGGATGAATCTGAGTCAGGATACCTATCATAATTTTAAACTGCGAGAGACGGGAATATATAATAATATATTCCTCTAAATTAAAAATGGAGGAGATTATATGAAGAAGATTTTTTTTGTAATGGCATTATTATGTGTAGGGATTTCAGTTAAAGGAGAAGTAAAAGAAGAAGTGATTAGATTAGAAGATACTATAATTAATACGGAACAGGGATTTAATCAAAATATATTAGAATTGACAAAAAATGTGAGTGTTATAACTAGTAAAGAAATAGAGCAAAAAGGAGCTAGAACAGTTGCAGAAGCTCTTAAAGGAGTACCTAATTTAATAATTAGAAATATGGGAGGAAGTGATCCTAAATTTGATATAAGAGGACAAGGAGAAACAGCTTTTTCTAATGTGATAGTTCTTTTAGATGGTATTCCTTTGAATTCAATTGATATGTCTGGTTATAAAACTGGGCAAATACCAATAAATACAGTGGAGAGAATAGAGGTGATTCCATCTGGAGGTACAATTTTATATGGTGATGGAGCAGTTGGAGGAGTAATAAATATTATAACAAAATCAACAAAAAATGCTAAAAATTATGGTATTGTAGGCTTGGAAGTAGGTTCGGATAGTTTTTTAAAAACTACATTAAATTATGGAACTAAATTAACAAATTCTACATTTTTAGATTTAAATTTTTTGGAAAAAAAGAATAAAACATTTAAAGTTGATTCAAAAGATGATTTATTAGCTTTTGATGTGAGATTAAAACAATTAATAAATAAAGGTTATATAGAATTTAAATATTCTTATTCTTATAGTGATTTTAAATTTAATGGTTCTATATTAGGAAAAGATGAAGCTGATAAAGATCCAGGACAAAAAGGTGGATGGACAGTAAAAGGAAAAAATAAATATAATACTTATAACTTGAGCTATAATCAAGAGTTAATTAAAGATTTAGAATTATTTATAGTAGGTGAAAAAAGAGAACAAGAGTATAGAGAAGATAAATATAGATATGATACTGATATAGGGTATGTGAGACCTCAATTAAAATATAGTTATTATGAAAAAAGTTATTTTATTCTTGGAGCTGATTTCCAAGATGCTAAAACAACTTTATTAAAATCATGGTCTGGAACTGGAAAAATCACAAAAAAATCTCAAGGTTATTTCGCCATTAATAAATTTAAAATTTCAGATTTTGAATTTTCACAGGGGTATAGAAAGCAAAAAATAAAATATGATTTAAAATATGATTTGAAAAAAGAAAAAAATAAAAAAAAAGAATTTAACGAGGATAATTTTGATTTATCTATTAATTACCTTTTAAATGAGCTTTCATCGGTTTATATTTCTTATAATACTGCATTTAGAACACCTAATACAAATGAATTAGATTCATGGAATGGAGATTATAAACCACAAACTAGTAAAACTTTGGAGCTAGGAATGAAAAGTTTTATAGGGGATACATATCTACAAGGCGCAATATTTAAAACAAAGACAAAAAATGAGATAGCTTATTCTAAATTAAACGACATGCTTGCATCAAATAGAAATTTAGATGGAGAAAGTGAAAGAAAAGGGATAGAAATATCCATGGAACATTATTTCAATAAATTGATATTAAAAGGTGGTATAGGATATATAGATCATGAAATGAAAAATGGGGTATATAATGGAAAATGGATTCCTGGAGTTCCTAAAATGACAGCAAATATTTTAGTTTCTTGGTTATTAAATGACCAGTTCACATTAAATGGAAATTTAAATTATAATGGTGAATCATATTATATGGCTGATTTTAATAATACTGGCGAGAAGCTAGACTCATATATAACAGTAGATACAAATTTGAATTACAAGTATAATGAAGGATTAACCCTTTATGTAGGTATTAACAATATTTTTGATGAAAAATATTATGATTATGCAATGGATGATGGAACATCATTAACACCATATGTAGATTATAGAAGTTTTTATCCTGCGGTAGGGCGAAATTATTATGGAGGGTTTAAATATAGTTTTTAAGTTAATAGGAGCAAAATTTAAATTATTCATGGGAGAATCTGATAACTACATTGTAGTGTGATTCTCCCTCTTTTTTTATTATTTTTTATCTTCAAGAATAGAGCTAATATTCTTAATAGTTGGATTCTCTAAAATCAAAGAGATTTCATTAGGAGAAAGTTTTTCATTAAGTTTTGAAATGAAAGTAACCATACTTAAAGAATCTGCTCCTAAGTCATAAAAATTTTCATATATTTTATGAGTTGGAATAGAAAATTCTAAGATATTTTCCCAAATTTTTAAAATTTTTAATTCAGTAGGAGTAAGAGTATCTAAAATATTATTATCATCTGTTTCAATTTTAGATAGGGATTTCAATTTATTTAAATCTAATTTTCCACTATTTGTTAATGGAAATTCTTTTATTTCAATAAAAATATAAGGAATCATATATTCTGGAAGAATTTTTTCTAAATATTTTTTCAGCAAAGAATTATCTATATTTCCTATATAATAACATATAAGAGATGTTTTTAATGTATTTGTAATTATTCTACATGAAAGTATTCCAGGGTAGTTATTGATATTATTTTCAATTTCCTCAATTTCAATACGATATCCTCTTATTTTTATTTGTAAATCCTTCCTTTCTATAAATTCTAAAAGTCCTTTAGAATTTAACTTACATATGTCTCCAGTTCTATAAAATTTTTCATTATTTTTAGTAATAAATTTATTATCTGTTTCAATAGAATTTAAGTAATAACCTTTAGCTAAGCAATTACCACCTACAAGAAGTTCCCCAGAACCTTTATCTCTATCTAATTCAAGTAAAATCTTAATATTATTTAATGGAATTCCAATAGGAACAGAATCTAAATAATTATCTAATTCTTTATTAAAAATATGGTATGTGCAACCTACCGTTGTTTCAGTTGGTCCATATTCATTTATAATAGCACAGCCATCTCCAAATAAAGATTGAGCTTTTTTAGCAGTAGTTAATTTTAGTTGCTCTCCTCCCACGATTACTAATTTTATTTTATCTTTTTCAAAACTAAAATTAGAAATTATTTCTAAATGTGTAGGAGTTATTTTAATTGAATTCATAGAACTATTTTCAAAAATACTATGTAAATAACTAGGAGTAACTTCCTCTTTAAACATCTCTATGGTACCCTTACTTACAAGAGTTGTAAAAATAGCAGTGAGAGATAAATCAAAAGATATAGAAGTAAAAAATCCAAAAATAGTATCACTATCAATTTTATATGTTTTTATAGCAGAGAAAATATAATTACAAAAAGTTCCATAGGTAATTTCTACCCCTTTAGGTATTCCAGTACTTCCAGAGGTATATATTATATATAATGAATCATGAATATTATAGTTTTCTACTATATTTAAATTAGAATTATCTATACTTGGAGTAGTAGATTGAATAAAGATATCTTCAATAGAAATTAGATTTTCTATTTTTGTTTTTAAATTATAAAAAACACTTTTAGAAGTAAGAATAATATTACTTTGTGAATTATTTACAATATATTTTATTCTATCTACTGGATAATTATCATCTATTGGGATAAAAACTAAGCCAAGTTTAAGACAAGCTAAAAGAGCGATAATATAGTATTCAGTTCTTTCAAGTATAAGAGGAATTTTATCTCCTTTTTGAACCCCTTTACTTTTAAGAAAATCACTTAATATATTAACTTTATCAAAAAGTATTTCATATGTTATCTGTTTTTCTTCTGAAATAATAGCTATTTTATCTAAATTAACCTGACTAAAAATTTTATCTATAAGATCAAATTCATTAACAATTTTTTCTCCCTCAATTAATATATCAGTTTTATTCTCTATAAACATTTGAATATTTTTAGAATAATCAATAATTTGTTCTGTTGAAAAATTATCTTTATAATATCCTAATGTAATAATTGTAGAATTTTTAAGCTCAGTTATAACAAAAGAAATTGGAACAAGGGGAGTAATAACTGGAAGAGCATATATAGTATTTGCTTTAAAATCATGGGTAGAATAAAGATTTAAATCAATTTTACCTAAATTAGAAATAACAGCAGAAGCAGCTGTTTTTGAATTATCATTATAATTTTTAATAATTGAACCCAAACCATAGGAGACGATAGCAGTTGGGAGAAAATTAAAAATTGAATACTCAAAGGGTGAATAAGTGATATCTTGATTATTTAAAATTTTAAAAATTAAATCGTTGTAAATTTCAGACCATATATTGGATTGAGTATTTAAATACATGGGAAGAGAAAGGTTTCCAGTATTATTATCTTCTTCTGAAAATTTATCTCTAATATCTTTTGTTATAATGATTCGACTTTCTTTATCTTTACTAAGATTATGAATTGCTCCTATAAGTTTAGCTGTTAAATTACTGATACTTTCATTAATGATTATTTTATTAACCATGGGAGAAGTTATTTTAAAAGAATTTCTATTATCAATGGGAGAGTATTTTCCAAGATGAATAATATCACTTTTCTTCTTAATGCCGTTATTGTAAAGAAGATCGATATCTCTTTTAGATGAACTAGAAATTTTAAATTCTTTATTGTTTAAAACTTTAAAAATTGTTTCAATCCATATACCTTGACCTTTTCCATCCATAATTCCATGATGTGATCTAAATATAAGAGTAAATTTTTCTTTTTCTTTTACGACCAATATTTCGCAGAGAGGTCCTTTTTTTAAGTCAAATTTTCTATTCAATAACATTTCTAAATTTTTCTCTAATTCAATATTTTCTAAAATAAAAAGATTAGGTGCTATATTAGAATCTATCCAATAGTTACCTTTTAGACAAAATCTAGACTCTTTAATTAAATCAGATGTTTTTATAATAGCGTTTTTTAGTTCTTGAATATCGATATATCCTATCCCTGAAACAATTCTATTTATAGCAAAAGAACTGAATTTATTTTCAAAAGCCAAATACATTTTCTCATTAGGTGATATTTTTCTTTTTAAAATATTTATCATAGCTTGTCATCACCTTTTTTTATTATAAGATTTTTAGGGTAAACTCTTTTCCAAGCACGGCTGAGACCTAAAATACCAAAAGGGTCTAAAGAACCTCTTAAAATCATAGTTTCTTTATCTTTTATTCTAATACGAGCATAATAAGTTTTATTATTTTCTGGATTAGTAACAAAACCACCTTTATAAAAATTTTCATCATCAGTTTTCCTAAAACTTTTTATAAGAGGAAATCCTATAAAGGGGTCTTTTGTAATAACTGAAATAGGGCTATTTCCTATTTTTGAAGTAGCGATATAAATAATTTTACCAGAGAATAAGTTATCTTCTCCTTGGTCAATTTTTAAAATAGCTTGACTAGGTTTATTTTTTTCTAAGGTCATCCAATACCCTTCTATTGAATTTGAAAAAGAGAGACATGAAGTAATTAAAAAAGTTAAAATTAAATATAATTTTTTTATAAAATTTTTCATAGATACATCCTTTTATTATTTAAAATCTATAACCAAGAGCTAAAGTCATACTTTTTCTATCTCCATATCCAAATTCCAATGTAGTCTCAATAGTTTCATAAAATTCGGTTCGAAGTCCTATAATTTTATTCCAATTAGAACTAGAGGATTCATCAATTTCAAATTTTCCAGTGATAGGAACAGGTAATTTTATAACATCTGCAATATTTCCTTTAAGAGTTTGAGTAATATCTTGATACATTCCTCCAAACCAAATTGAAATAGGTAGCTTGTAAAAAGTAAAATTATAACCAATCTTAGGAGAAAGAACAAGAGCACTTATTTCTCCTTCAATAATATCTAGGGATGTTTTTGTATAATTTAAATCGCCTATAAAGAAAAAATTACGATAACCAGTTACAAGAGTAGTTCCCATGCCATAGGTGATTCCATCATAGTTAAGAGTAAAATCCATATCTTTAGGTACTTTTGATAAAATAGGCTTTAGTAAAAAATTAAAAAAAGGATTTTTTGCTGCTATATTGATGTCAACTTTAGTTTTCGAATAACCTTTAGTTTGACCAAAAATACCATAAACATTTAAAAATGGGAAAATCCATAAATCAGCTCGCACAATTTTATTTTTATTAATAGATTTTGCTTTTTTAGCATCAATAGAAAAATTAAAGTCTTTTTTTAAGATAGGATCTAAATTTATTTTATTAAAATAAAGCTTAGACAATTCTATTTTGTTAATATCCACATTTTGTTCCATATCTACATAGACAAAATTAATACCCATGGGTTTAGGTAATTTATACCCTTTTGCAATTGCTTCTTCTCCAAAAATTGGAAATATATTTTTATTGTTCTCTTCTGCTCCAAAGGAAAAAATAGAACAGGATATGAATATAAGTAAAGTTATTATTTTATTATTTTTCAAAAGTCTACTCCTTAAATTTTAGAATAAAAGAAGGTTATAAATTACTAAGTTTAGCAATTTATAACCTTTCTGTAATAATAATAATAATTTATATTAACATAAAGATTTTAAATTATCTTGAAGTTTATCAAGTTTATCTTGATATTCTTTTTGGATTCTTCTTTCTCTTTCAAGAATATGTTCTGGAGCTTTAGATGTGAATTTTTCATCTGAAAGCTTTCTATCAACTCTTTCTTTTTCATTTAATATTTTAGAGATTTGCTCGTTAATTTTTTTTGTTTCTACTTCTATATTTAATAGTCCTGTAAGAACCATAAATATTTCTGAGTTTCCATTTACTCTAAATCCACTTTGTTCAGGAGCTTCAATATCTGACCCAAAATTAAGTTCTTCTATTTTAGCTAACTTAGTAATAAATTGATAATTTGTTTTTATTATTTCTAACTCTATTAAATCTTTAGATCTAATAAAAACTTTTACTTCTTTAGCTGGAGAGATTCCAACTTCAGCTTTGATATTTCTAAGTGAAGAAATTAATCCTTGAACATATTCGAAAGATTTTTCAATGTCAGGTAGAACTAAACTATCATCACAAAGAGGGAAATCTTTTAACATGATAGTATCCCCATCTGTTTTAATTTTCTGCCAAATTTCTTCAGTAATAAATGGCATAAATGGATGTAAAAGTCTCAATCCACCCTCTAAAATCGTCCAAAGAACATATTGAGCAGTAATTTTTGATTCTGGAGAAACTTCTTCGTTATTATATAATCTAACTTTAGCAAGTTCAACATACCAATCACAGAAATCCCCTCTTAAAAATTCATAGATAGACTTTGCAGCTTCATCCAATTGGAATTTATTTAATTTATCCCCCACTTCTCTAGCTGTTGTATTATATTTAGAAAGTATCCATTGGTCCACAAGCTCATACTGAAGTTTTGTTTTATCCACAGTAGAAGGATCAAAGTTTTCTAGATTCATCATAACAAATCTAGAAACATTCCAAATTTTATTAGCAAAATTTCTTCCCATTTCTAGAAGTTTTTCAGAAAAATGTACATCTTGTCCTTGAGATGTATTGTAAAGCATAGTAAATCTAATTGCATCAGCACCATATTCTTCTATTAATTTAAGAGCATCTGGTGAATTACCTAAAGTTTTAGACATTTTTCTACCTTGTTCATCTCTAACAATTCCATGTAAATAAACGTCATGGAATGGGATTTCATCCATTTCATAGAGACCAAACATAACCATTCTAGCAACCCAGAAGAAGATTATATCCGCTCCTGTAACTAAAGTAGCTGTTGGATAAAACATATCTAACTCTTTAGTTTTTTCAGGCCAACCAAAAGTTGAGAAAGGCCAAAGAGCAGAAGAGAACCATGTATCTAAAACATCATTTTCTTGAATTAATTCAACTTCTTTTCCATAATGTGCTAAAGCTTGTGCAGAAACTTCTTCTAAATTTCTACCTACAAAAATAGTTCTATCAGGACCATACCAAGCTGGAATTCTATGTCCCCACCAAATTTGTCTGGATATACACCAATCTTTTATACCGTCTAACCAGTTATAGTAAACTTTTTCCCATCTTTTTGGTGCTATGGAAATATCTTGATTTTTAACTACTTCTACAGCTTTTTTAGCTAAAGGCTCCATTTTAACAAACCATTGTTCAGAAACTCTAGGTTCTATAACAGTAGAGCATCTATAACATCCACCTACAGAGTTATTATGGTCTTTTATTTGAACAATTGCTCCCAATGCTTCTAAGTCTTCTATCATAAGTTTTCTAGCATCAAATCTATCCATTCCAGCATATTTAGGATAATCAGAAACAATAGTTCCCTCTTTAGTCATCATATTAAGAATAGGTAAATTATGTCTTTGACCTACAGCAAAGTCATTAGGGTCATGTGCTGGTGTAATTTTTAAAGCTCCAGTACCAAATTCAATATCAACATAATCATCAGAAATAATAGGGATTTCTCTTCCAACTAAAGGAAGGATAAGAGTTTTACCTATTAGATGTTTAAATCTTTCATCATTAGGGTTTACAGCAACAGCAGAATCTGCAAGCATAGTTTCAGGTCTAGTTGTAGCAATAACTAAAAATTCTTCGCTATCTTTTACTGGATATTTAATGAACCATAATTTTCCAAGTTTATCTTCATGTTCAACTTCGTCATCAGCCAGGGCAGTACCACATCTTGGGCACCAGTTAACCATGTATTCCCCTCTATAAATAAGTTTATCATTATAGAGTTTAATGAAAATTTCTTTAACTGCATCTGACAGCCCTTCATCCATAGTAAATCTTTCTCTATCCCAATCCAAAGAAGCACCTAATTTTCTCAGCTGTCCTGTAATAATATTACCATATTGATTTTTCCATTCCCAAACTTCTTCAATAAATTTTTCTCTTCCTAAATCTTCTTTTTTCAAGCCATCTTTAGCAAGTTTTCTTTCAACCATATTTTGCGTAGCTATACCTGCATGGTCAGTTCCAGGCATCCATAGAGTATTGAAACCACTCATTCTTTTATATCTAATAACAGCATCTTGTATAGCGTTATTAAGAACATGTCCCATATGAAGGATACCAGTTACATTTGGAGGTGGAGCAACTATAGAGTAGCTAGGTTTAGTTTCATCTAAAGTAGCTGCAAAACATTTGTTATCCTCCCAAAATTTATACCACTTGTCTTCTATATCATTAGGCGAGTAAGTTTTAGCTAGTTCTTCTCTCATCTATTCTCCTCCTTCATTTGCTTCTAAAAATTTGTTCTTTTCTTCATCTTTTTCTAAAATTTGTTCTTCCTCTACTGGAAAAACAGGTTCTACATAATTTTGTAAAAGCATATTTTCTATAAAAGTTAAGACGTCTTCTTTACCATTATTTGTAAGAGAAGAATGAAATAAAACATCATCATTTCTAAATTCAATTTTTTTTCTAATATCTTTCATACATTTAAATTTCTCATTTGCAGAAACTTTATCCATTTTAGTGAATATTATTTTAAAAGGAACATTGTAATGGTCTAACCATTTTAACATATCCATATCTTCTTCACTGGGAATTCGTCTAATATCAAGTAAAACGAAAACGAATTTCCCTCTATGAGAAGCAAGATAACGATTCATAGTATCGCCCCATTCTTTTTTCATTGCTTTTGGAACCTTAGCAAAACCATATCCAGGTAAATCTACAATATAGAATTCATGATTTATTAAAAAATAGTTAATAAGTTGAGTTCTCCCTGGAGTTTTACTAGTTTTAGCAAGTTTTCTACGAGTTGTAATACTATTTATTAAAGATGATTTTCCAACATTAGAACGACCTACAAAAGCAAATTCAAGCTTTTGTAAATGTTCTGGGTAATCTTTTTCATATACTGCTGATTTTACGAAATCAGCTTGTTTAATTATCATAAAAACCTCCTATGTCTAATTAGAGGATTTAATATTAGCTTTTTCAAGTACTATGTCCTCTACTTCTTTATATGTAGAGACAAAATGCATCTTCATATCCTTCATAACTTCATTAGGTACATCATCAATATCACTTTTATTTGATTCAGGAATAATAATTGTTCTTATTCCAACTCGATGTCCCCCTATAATTTTTTCTTTTATCCCACCAATAGCTAGAACCTCTCCAGTAATTGTAATTTCACCAGTCATGGCAACATCCTGTCTAATTTTTCTACCAGTAATAACTGATAAAATAGCAGTAGTTATAGCTATACCAGCAGAAGGGCCATCTTTAGGAGTTGCTCCTTCTGGGAAATGAAGATGTATATCTTTTTTTTCAAAAAATGATAGATCATTAATTCCAAGTTCTTCCAAGTGAGATTTTATATATGTATAAGAAACCGTTGCAGATTCTTTCATAACATTTCCAAGAGTACCAGTAAGAGAAAGATTACCTTTTCCAGCTACAGCAACACCTTGAACCTCTAGAGTCATTCCACCCACAGATGTCCAAGCAAGACCATTTACTATGCCTTGTTTATATGTTTTTTCTTTCATTTTATCAGGTTTAAATATTGATTTTCCAATATATTTTTCAAGATTAGAAACTGTAATATTTATTTTCTTTTTATCTTTTTCTATAATTTCACGTGCTATTTTTCTAAACATAGTATTAAATTCTCTTTTTAAATTTCTAACTCCAGCTTCTCTAGTATATTCGTCAATAATTTTTAAGATAGCTTTGTCTGAGATCTCAATAGAAAATTTATTTAGACCATGTTCTTCTTTAGATTGATTTATTAGATATTTTTTAGCAATATGCATCTTTTCAAATTCAGTATATGAAGATAAAGATATAATCTCCATTCTATCTCTTAAAGGAGCAGGGACATTTCTTAGGTCATTAGCAGTAGCTATAAAGAAAACTTTAGAAAGGTCAAAAGGCATATCTAAATAATGATCTTCAAAATGGAAATTTTGTTCTGGATCTAAAACTTCTAGCATAGCAGAAGAAGGGTCTCCTTTAGAATCATTGGACATTTTATCAATTTCATCTAGAAGAATAACAGGATTCTTAGTTCCAGCCTCTTTCATAGCTTTTAAAATTCTACCAGTCATAGAACCAATATAAGTTCTACGATGACCTCTAATTTCTGCTTCATCTCTAACACCACCTAAAGAAACTCTAGCAAATTTTCTTCCCATAGCTTCAGCTACAGATTTAGCAAGAGATGTTTTACCAACACCAGGAGGTCCAGCAAGACAAAGAATTCCACCTTTCATTTTTGGATTTAATTGTTTAACTGCTAGGTAATCGAGAATTCTATCTTTAATATCTTTTAAGCCATAATGATCTTTTTCTAGAACACTACTAGCTATTTTAATATCTAGTACATCTTTAGATTCCTTATTCCAAGGAAGTTCTACTATAGTTTCAATATAGTTTCTACAAACACTTGATTCTGCTGAATAAGCTGGCATTTTAGAAAGTTTTTTTAGTTCTCCTTCAACTTTTTTAAGAGTTTCTTTAGGAAGTTTAGCTTTTTTTATAAGAGTCTCTAATTCTTTAATATCATCTTCATTAGTTTCACCAAGTTCTTCTTTTATAGCTACTATTTTTTCTTTAAGATAGTAATTTTTTTGAGCTTGATTCATCTTATCTTTTACTTTATCATCTAAAGTTTTTTCTAAAGTTGTAATCTCAATCTCTCTAGTAATAAGATCCAGAAGAAGATAACCTCTAGTATCTAAATTAATAGTTGAAAGAAGCTTTTGTTTATCTTCAGAAGAGATAAATAGATTAGCTGAAATTATATTAAAAGCATTGTCTATATCCTTTATTGTTTTTAAAGTTGTTAAAATATCTCCAGATATTTTAGCACCAGAGTTAACATATACTTCAAAAAGTTTCAATATTTTTCTAAATAGAGCTTCTGTTGCTTTTTCTTCTGTTTTAGGAGTTTTAAATATTTTATAATTAGCAGTATACTCATTATCTATAACTTTTATCTTAGATATAGTAACTCTTTCTTCTGCTTCTACTAAGACTTTAATATTATTATTGGGCATTTTAACTACTTGTAAAACATTGACAAGAACACCTATATCATAAATACCAGATTCTAAATCAGGATTTTCATCAAAGGGATCTTTTTGCATTCCAAGTAACATTTTACTTTTATTTGAGATAGATTTTTCCAATGTGGCAACACTAAGAGTTCTACCCACATAAAGTGGAGTAACAACACCAGGAAAAACAACCATATCTCTAGTTGGGATAAATGGCAATTGTGTCATATTTTATACCTTTCCTTTTTTTAAAATAACTTTACTGCTATCTATTATAGACTCCTCTGTTATTATAATCGATTTTATTTTTTTATCAGATGGAACAGAGTACATAATATCAAGCATTATATTTTCAAGAATCGCTCTTAATCCTCTTGCACCTATTTTTCTTTTTATAGCAAGTTGAGCAATCTTTTTTAGGGCCAATTCTTCAAATTCTAAATGAACACCATCCATTTCTAAATACTTAGTGTACTGTTTAACAATTGAGTTTTTAGGTTCAGTAAGTATTTTAATAAGGGCTTCTTCATTTAATTTCTCAAGAGTAGTAATAATAGGCAGTCTACCTACAAGTTCAGGAATTATACCATTTTTTACTAAATCTTCTGGAAGAATATTTTTGAATATATTATTCTCATTTTCAAACTCTTTTTTATGTGATTCTGAACCAAATCCTAATACTTTTTTATTGGTTCTAGCTTGAATAAGTTTTTCAAGACCTTCAAAAGCTCCACCTACAATGAACAAAATATTTGTAGTATTTATCTCTATAAGTTCTTGATTTGGATGTTTTCTTCCACCTTGAGGTGGAACTGTAGCTTTGGTACCTTCAACAATCTTAAGAAGTGCTTGTTGTACACCTTCACCAGAGACATCACGAGTTATAGATGTATTTTCTGATTTTCTAGCTATTTTATCAATTTCATCAATATAAATAATTCCTCTCTCTGTAGCAGCAACATCATAATTAGCCGCTTGCAGTAGTCTAACAAGAACATTTTCTACATCATCACCAACATATCCTGCTTCAGTTAAAGTAGTAGCGTCAGCAATAGCAAAAGGAACATTTAATACTTTTGCTAAGGTTTGAGCTAAAAGAGTTTTCCCAGAACCAGTTGGACCTACAAGAAGAACATTGGATTTTTGAATTTCTACTTCAGTATCTGAATTTTTAGTCATATTATTATGTTGAAGTCTTTTATAGTGATTATAAACAGCAACTGATAAAACTTTTTTAGGTTCTTCTTGACCAATAACATATTGGTCTAATTTTTCTTTTATTTCTTTTGGAGTAAGTAGTTTAAAATTTATAGCAGGGAGAGAATTTTTATTATCAGAAATTTCTGAATCACCAAAATCATAATGTTCTTCTAATCCCATTAATTCAAAACAACTTTCAACACAGATATCACAAATAGCTATGTTATTATTTCCAGTAATTAATTTTTCAACTTGTGTTTCATTTCTACCACAAAATGAACATATTTTTTTCTTTGTTGTTTTAGACATTTATTTTCTCCTTATCTCACAAAAACTTTATCAATAAGCCCATATGTAACAGCTTCTTTGGCAGACATAAAATTATCTCTTTCAGTATCTTTGTGAATTTTTTTAACTGTTTGTCCAGTATTTTTTGCCATGATTTCAGCTAACGATTCTTTTAATCTTAAAATCTCACGGGCTTGAATTTCTATGTCACTAGCTTGACCACGAGCACCACCTAAAGGTTGATGAATCATTATTCTTGCATTTTCAAGAGCATATCTTTTACCTTTAGTTCCTGAAGAGAGTAAAAAAGCTCCCATACTTGCAGCCTGACCGATACAAACGGTTTGAATATCTGGTTTAATATAATTCATAGTATCAAAAATAGCCATTCCAGCACTGATAACTCCACCAGGACTATTGATATACATTGTAATGTCTTTTTCTGGATTTTCAGCTTCTAAGAACAAAAGTTGAGCCACAACTGCATTGGCAACTTGATCATTTATTTCTGTTCCTAAAAAAATAATTCTATCTTTTAATAGTCTAGAATATATATCATAGACTCTCTCACCTTTTCCAGTGTTTTCTATAACTGTAGGATTATACATAATATTTTTTCCTCCCAATTTTAATTAAATTTTAAATAAAACAGCCAAAAATATAATATAAATTAGCTGTTTTATTATGAATTTAAATAATAGTATAACTAGGTAGAATATTTCTACCTAGTTATATTTTTAAAATTACTTAGAGTTAGCAAGTAAAAATTTAACAGCTTTTTCTAAAGTAATATCTACATTTAAATTAGCTTTAAAATTCTCTAAATTATTATTTTTCTTTAATTCTGCTTCAAGCTTAGGAAGATCCATTCCATACATTTTAGCAATTTCAACCATTTTTGATGTCATTTCTTCTTCTGTAACTACTAAGTTTTCTTTTTTAGCAATTTCTTCAAGAATAATATCAGCTTTTACTTTAGCAGCAGACATTGGCATCATTTCTTTAGTCATTTGTTCCATTGTTTTCCCCATCATTTTAAGGTACATTTCCATGTTAGCACCTTGCATAGATAGATGTTGTTCCATTTCTTTTATTTTATTTTCTACTTCTCTCATAACCATAGAATGAGGAATATCTACTGTTGAAGATTCAGATATTTTAGCCATTAATTTTCCAATGATTTCATTTTCAATAGTCATTTCTTCTTTTTTAATAACCTCTTCTTTTTTCTTAGCAGTTAAATCTGCAACAGATTCAAATCCTAATTCCTTAGCTAATTCATCATTAAGTTCAGGTTTAACAGTTTTTTTGATAGCATTTATTTTGATTTTAAATACAGCTGGTTTACCTGCTAATGGTTTGTGGTTATATTCAGTAGGGAAAGTTACATTAACTTCTCCTTCTTGTCCAACTACATATCCAACGATTTGATCTTCGAAATTATCAATAAACATTTTACTTCCTAATTTTAATTCATGAGAATCAGCTTTTCCACCATCAAAAGGAACCCCATCAATAGAACCATCAAAAGCAAGATCAACAGTATCACCCATAGCAGCTTTATATCCTTCTTCAGCGTCAACTAATGAAGTTTTACTTGCAAGTAAAGCTTCTATTTCATGTGTTAAAGCTTCCTCTTTAAATTCAGCAGTTCTTCTTTCAACTTCTAAATCTTTATATTCTCCTAGAGTTACTGTTGGGAATTCATCAAGCATAAAAGTTAATTGGAATCCTCCATCTATATTTTCAGTTTTAACATTGTATATATAACTTACTGGATTAACATTTTCAGCTTTAAGAACCTCTTCGTAATGAGATTTTAAAATATTTTCAGTTAATTCTTCTCTAACAGCATCTGCAAAGTTAGCTTCAACTTTATCAAGAGGAGCATGTCCTTTTCTAAAACCTGGAACTTCTACCTTTTTAGCTAATTCTTTTAAAAGACCTGTTTTGATTGGTGCTAATTCTTCTTTAGTTAGTGATATAACTATTTCAACTGCAGAATTTTCTTTTCTTGTTACTAAATGTTTCATTTTTCCTCCTAAATTTTTTTATGTTTATTTTAAAAACTAAAAATTAGTTATTAGAATAGCTTATTAATTAGAAAAAAGATTATAAAATTCATCTATAATTTTAATATCTTTTATCTTAATTTGGATGTTATCTTCACCTTTATGGTGATTTTTTTCAGGATAATATGCAATATCAAACTTTTGAACTACATATCCAGTATCGTTTATATACTTAGACATATCGAAACCAACTATTGAGTATTTTTTTTTATGCTTAACAATACTACCACAAAAATGTTTATTGTCAACACCAAATTTTTTTATATCTTCAAATACAAGGTTTTTATCTGTAAATATTGGAGAGTTATTATCACCACCAAAAGGAGATAATAACTCAATATCCCTAAGAGTTTTCTCTGTTATTAACTCTATTGGAAGTTCCATATCAATTTTCAAAGATTTTTCTTCTTTAATTATATCAGTTTTTTCAATAGATGAAAGAAAAAATTTTTTAATTTCTGATAAATTAGATTCTTTTGCAATAAATCCAGCAGCTAAATCATGTCCACCAAAGCGAATTAAAAGAGAGGACATATCTTTAAATATATTGAAAATATTAATTCCACGTATACTTCTAGAAGAAGCCTTCCCAATTCCCTCATGAAGTGAGATTAAAATAACCGGTAAATTATATTTAATACATAATCTAGATGAGACAATTCCTATGACTCCAGAATGCCAATTATGAGATGAAAGAAAGATACCTTTTATAGAGATATGTTTTTTTAAGATGTCTTCTATCATGGAAGTAGCTTCTTCGTAGATACTTCTCTCTAATTCTCTTCTTTTTTTATTAGATTTTTTCATTTCTTCTATTATTGTATAAATTTTACTTTCATCAGTTTCAGTGAAAAAATTAGCTCCAATTCTTGAAATACCTATTCTTCCCAAAGAGTTAATAAGAGGAGATATAAAATAACTTATATCTGTTGTACTAATGTCTTTATTTTGAAATTTAAGATATCTAATTAAAGAAATTAAACCTTTATTTTTAGTATCTTTTAGTCTTCTTAATCCTTCTTTTATAATTGTCCTATTTTCATCAACAATGGGAACTACATCAGCCACAGTTCCTATCATAACTATATCGAGATATTTATAAAGATGATTAAGTTCAATTCCAAGTTTCATGTAGACAGCTTGAGCAACTTTAAAAGCAACACCAGCACCAGCTAAAAATTTAAATTTATAATTTTCACTTAGTTTAGGATTAATGTAAAGAACCTCATCATCTTCTTTTGCTTTTGCACTTTTATGATGATCAGTAATAATAACATCTATTCCAATATTTCTCCCATATCTAATATCCTCTAATGAACTAATACTTGTATCAACTGTAATAACAAGTTCTGCCCCTTTAGATTTCATATAGTCTAAATTTTTTCTATCTAACCCATAATCTTCTTCCATTCTATTGGGAATATAGTAGTCTGTATCTATTCCAATTTCTTGAAATACTTTTGTAAGAAATACTGCTGAAGTTATTCCATCAACATCATAATCTCCATAAATAAAAATCTTACTTTTTTTATTTTTTATATGGATAATTTTTTTTACAACTTCTTCCATATTTTCAAAATCAAAAGGATTTCTGAAGCTAGAAAGTTCTGGGTAAATAAACTGTTTTATATCTTCACTAGTTTTAATTCCTCTATTGAGAAGTAAAGTCATAAGAAAAGGAGAAATATTAGATTTTTTAGCTAAAAGTTTAATGTCTAAATCTAATTTTGGACTATACTCCCATTTCATAGAACCACTACCCTTTTATTTTATTCAAAAGGTTAGTTATTTTCATGGCATGTTCAATACTATCATCTATTTTTATTCTAATTTCAGGGGTAAATCTAAGAGCTAATTCCACTGAAATTTTCTTTCTCATAAATCCTTTAATTTCATTTAGTGCTTCTTCTACAGCTTTAATATTTACAGTTTCTTCGTTATGTAAAGGTAAAACTGAAAAGAAAACATCTGCAAATTTAAGATCTTCAGTAACTCTTATACTATTTATAGAAATAATAGCTTTTTTTAATTTAGGATTTTTAATTTCAGTCATAAGAAGAGAAGAAAGAACTCTACTCATCTCTTTTTCAATTCCAGCAAGTCTTTGTTTATTCATTTTAACATCACCCTTATCCTATTTAAGTTTTCTTTTAATTTCTTGGATATGGAAAGCTTCAACTAAGTCACCATCTTTAATATCGTTGAACCCTTCAACATTAAGTCCACACTCTTGACCAGCAACAACTTCTTTAACATCATCTTTATATCTTTTTAATGTAGAAAGTTTACCTTCATACATAATAACACCATCTCTAAGTATTCTAATATTTGAATCATTTTTAACTTTTCCATCAATAACAATACAACCTGCAACATTTCCTGCATTTGTAACTTTGAATACTTTTTTAATTTCTATTCTACCTAAATAAATTTCTTTAAATTCAGGATCAAGCATTCCTGTTAGTGCTTTTTCAATATCTTCCACAATGTGATAAATAATATTAGAAGTTCTAATTTCAACACCACAAAGATCAGCTTCTTTCATAGCTTTTGTAGTAGGTCTTACATGGAATCCAATAACAATTGCTTTAGAAACTTCAGCAAGTTTAACGTCACTTTCAGTAATAGCTCCAGAAGCACATTGAATTACATTAACTGCAACTTCATCTGTATTTAATTTCATTAAAGTATCTCTAAGGGCATCAGCAGAACCTCTAGAATCAGCTCTTAAAATTAAATTAAGTTCTTTTATTTTTTGATTTTCAAACTGTTGAGATAAAGATTCAAGAGTAAGAGTTTTTCTAGAAGTTTCAGCAAGTCTTCTTTCTTTTGCAACTTCTCCAACTATTCTTTTAGCATGTTGTTCATTTTGAATAACATATAAAACATCTCCAGCTTGAGGAACACTAGTGAAACCTATGATTTCAGCAGGTTGTGAAACTTCAACATGGTCAATTTTTTTACCAGTATCGCTAATAAGAGCTCTAACTTTACCATAAGCTTCTCCAGCAACAATAACATCACCAATTTTTAATTTTCCCTCTTGTATTAATAAATCTGCAATTGGTCCAACTTTTGGATCAAGTCTAGATTCAAGTATAACTCCTTTAGCTCTTTTGTTATAGTTAGCTTTAAGTTCTAA
>CAMTIW010000018.1 GCA_947072665.1 uncultured Fusobacteriaceae bacterium
TTTAGAAAGTTTAATTTTTCATCTATATTTTTTATATCATAAATTATTTTTTCTATAGCTTCTTGTTGTTTTATTTTTTTATCATTTAATTTTCCTAAATTAATCTCTGACATCTTAATTTTATTTCTAAGCTCTTTCTCTTCTGTTACTAATTCAGAAACTCTTTGTTTCATTTTATTAAGCTTTTCATTTCCATTTTCATAAAAATTCATTCTTTTATTTATCTCACTAATAATTTCATTTATTTTCTCTTGACCTTTTTCCATTGCTACATTTACTTCTGTCATTCTCGTTGCATTTTCTAATAGACTTCTTTTATTTTCTTTAAGGTCATGTTCTAATTTATTTTTATTTAATTCTAATTGCTCTTTTTTATTTAAACTATTCATATATACAATTCTAACATCTGAATATTCTTCTTTTCTTATCCTTATATTTTCATCTAATACTATTAAATCTTCAGATAATTTTGAAATTTCGTTTTTTAAATTAACAATTTTAGTCTCTGTAGTTTCTTTTTCTTCCTTTGAGTTTTCCATTCTATTATTAAATTCACTAATATAATTAACTTCCTCTAAATACTCTGAATTTAATATGAATAAATCTCTTTCTATTCTCTCTTTCCTTACTTTTTTATCTTCTAAATCTTCATTAATTTTTTTCAACTCTTTTTTCTCTTCTTCTTCCAATACATCTATTTTATAAATTTCTTCTTCATATTTATCTAATTCTTCTCTATATATTATAATATCTCTATTGGATTTTTCAAGTGTTATTTTTAAATTTTCTAAATTATTCTCCAAAAGTTTTTTTTCTTTTTTTCTTTCTAAAATTTGACTCAATGTTGAATTTTGAGTTTCACCACCTGTAATTCTTCCTCTAGCACTTAAAAGTTCCCCAGTTAAGGTAACTATATTCCCACTATGAAGATTCTTTTTTAATATCTCTAATCCTATCTCAAGAGATTCTACTATTAATAAATTTCCAAGTAAAAAGTCTACAATTTTTTTATATTTTTCTTCTGAATCTATCAAATTTGAAGCTAATCCTAAAATTCCGTCCTCTTGCTTCCATTGTTTTTTTGAAACATTTATTTTTATTGTATCTAAGGCTAAAAAAGATGCTCTTCCAGCTTTTTTTTCCTTTAATATCTTTATTCCTTTATTGGCAGTTTCTGTTGTATCTACAACAATGTCTTGAAAATTTCCAGGAATAGCTGCTTCTATTGCCTTTTCTAATTTTTCTGGTATATTTATAAGAGAAGCTACAATTCCATAAACACCTGGTATTTTGTTATTCAATACTTCTTTAACACCTTTAAATAAACCTTCATTAGTTTCTTCTAGTTTTATTAAATTTTGATATTTTAATTTTCCACGTTTTTCTTCATACTCATTTTCTCTAATTTTTTCTGAAATTTTATTTATTTCTTCACTATTTGTTGATATTTTATTTTCTAAAAATTTGATTCTATCTCTTGTTTCAATTATTTTTTTCTCTTGATTTTTTTGTTTTATTATTACTCCATCTATATCTTTTCCCAATAAAAGTTCTTTATTTTTATATTCTTCAAGCTCTTCTTTTAATTTTTCTAGTTTATTTTCACTAGTTTTAGCTCTTCTTGCTGAATTTTCAATTTCATTTACATGTCTTAGTTTTTCAACTTCAAAGTCCATTAGCTTTCTTTTATCTATATCTTGAGTTCTATCTTTATTTTTTCTTTCCTCTTCCAATATATTTATATTTTTATTAAATTCTTTATGCTTCACTTCTAATAAATTTATTTTTTCTTTTATCTCTATACTTTCATTATCTAAAATTTTATTTTGTTCTTCTTGAACTGAAATTTTTTGTTTGATTTTATCTTCATATTCAAACTTTTCTTTTATCTCTCTTTTAAAACTTTCTATTCTTTCAGATATTCTAGCTTTTTCCCTTTCTAAAAGTTCTATTTCATCTTTTAAAGTTCTATTTTTATCTATATTTTCATCTATAATTTTTTCTAATTCTTGTTTTTCTTTTTCATTATTCTCAAAGAATTTATTATCATGAATTAAATTCAACTCTATTTTTTCTATTTCCTCTGTTATTTCAATATTAGATTTTGAAGTTTCATTTAATAATAATTTTTTATTTTTAATATCTAGAATTAAAATACCTTTTTCTAATAATTCTTTTTCAACTTTTAAGTCTAAAAATTCTTGAGCTTTTTTTGCTTGTTTTTCTATATGGTTCTTACTTTCTTCAACTTGAGTCATAACAAGTGATACTTTTTCTAATTCATCTTGAAGATTTTTTAGATTTTTTATTGATTCTTGTTTTTTTATTTGAAACTTTTTTATTCCTGCTGCTTCTTCTATTATCCATTTTATCTCTTTACTAGAAGATGAAATTATTCTTTCTACCTTCCCTTGTCCTATGACAGAATATGCACTTTTACCTATTCCTGTATCCAAAAACATTGAACTTATATCTTTTAGTCTAACCTTAGAATCATTTATAGAATATTCATTATCACCTGTTTTTACTATCTTCCTTGTTATTTTTATCGTATCTTTATCAAACTCTAAATATCTATCAGTATTATCTATAAATAAAGATACTTCAGCACAGGAATTATTTTTTCCATGACCACTAAATATAACATCGTTACTGTCTTTAGCTCTAATATTTTTATATGACTGCTCACCTAGAACCCATAAAACTGCATCCATTATATTTGACTTTCCACTTCCATTAGGACCTACTATGGAAGTTATCCCCTTATCAAATTCTATATATATTCTTTCTCCAAAGGATTTAAATCCATAAATTTCAACTGCTTTTAGATGCATTTTTTTTCTCCTAAATTTTATATAATATATTTATTTAAATCCTCTACTTCAAACTCTTCTTTAAATATTTCTAAAATAAATTTTCTATCTACAATAATTTTAGTTTTTTCTTTATATGGTGCTTCATACATTACGTTTTTTAAAATTTCTTCTATAACACTGTGGAGTCTTCTCACTCCCAAATTTTCTATATTATTATTTAATTCATCTGTTATTTCTGCTATTTTTACTATTCCTGATTCTGTAAATTCTAATTCTACATCATCACTTAATAGCATTTCTTTATACTGTACTAGAATATTATATTTTACCTTTGTTAAAATTTTTATATAATCTTCTTTTTTAAGATTTTTTAATTTTACAGTTACTGGAAATCTACCTTGAAGTTCTGGCATAATATCGGAAGGTGAAGAATCTGTAAATGAACCAGCAGCTATAAATAATATATGCTCTGTACTTACATTACCATATTTTGTCTCTACCACACAACCTTCAATTATAGATAATATATCCCTTTGTACACCTTGTCTAGATACTTCTCCTGTATAGTTTCCACCTTTTTCAATTATTTTATCAATTTCATCAATAAAAACTATTCCCTCTTCTTGAACTTTATCAATAACGATCTTTTCTATATTTTTTTTCTCCAATATTTCTTTTGCTAATTCTTCAGATAAAACATCTATAGCTTCACTTATTTTCATTTTTCTTTTATTTGATCCTTGTAAAGCCATTTCTTCAGCATCATCCAATACTTCTCTTATTTCTCCTGTATCATTATTCTCTCTCATATTTAGTAATAATTTACTAAGAAGAACGTTTCTTTTCCCTCTATTTTTTTTTGGCTCCACAACTATTTTTTTATTATCAAATTTTCCATCTTTAATATTTTCTATAATATCTTCTAACAAAATATCTTTCAATTTTTCAGTTTGATTTTTATAAATTTTAGCTATTTTTTTTATTATAATTGGAAGTGCTTCTTTTTTATTTTCAATTAAAGTTTCATTTAAAATTTTTAGATAGGCATTATTTGTAAGATCTTTTATTATGGACTCCACATTTCTACCTACATATCCAATCTCTGTATACTTAGTAGCTTCAATTTTTATAAAAGGAGCTTTTACTATCTCAGCTAACCTTCTGGCTATCTCAGTTTTTCCAGTTCCTGTTGCTCCTACTAATAATATATTTTTAGGAGTAATTTCTTTTCTCAACTCTTCATTTTTTATTAATTTTCTTCTGTACCTGTTTCTTAAAGAAATAGCAACACTTTTCTTTGCATCATCTTGAGATATTATATACTTATCTAATTCATCAACTATATTTTTTGGTGTAAGGTTATTTTCCATTTTTATTCCCTCCCACATTAAAAGAATTAAGTTTTTATACAGTTTCACATTGTTTATTTTACTATATTTTTTAAGTATATGCTAATTTTAATTTTTTTAAATATTATTTTTATGAAACTCTATCCCAAGATTTTCTCTATTTCCTTTGAAAGCTTTTCAAGTGCTATAGCTCTATGACTTATTTCTTTTTTAATTTCAGGCATTTCTGCAAAGGTCTTATTATATTTAGATAAATAAAAAAATGGGTCGTAACCAAAACCATTTTCCCCTCTTTCTTCTTCTAAAATATCTCCATTTACTTCTCCTCTAAATGAAAAATATTCCCCATTAGGTTTTGCTAAACTTATTACACAAATAAATTTTGCTTTTCTATTTGAAATTCCTTTTAAACTTTCTATTAATTTTTTATTATTATCTTCTGTCGTTGCATTCTCTCCTGCAAATCTTGCGGAATATATACCTGGTTCTCCATTTAAAGCATCTACACATAGACCTGAATCATCAGATATAGTAATCATGTTAAGAAATTTTGCTATTTCAATAGCTTTTTTTTGTGAATTCTCTTCAAAGGTTTTCCCATCTTCAATTACTTCCGGTATTACAATTCCATCATTAATAGATACTAATTTTATATTTAAATTTAATTTTTCTATTATATCTTTCATTTCAATAATTTTATTTTTATTTCCTGTGGCTAAAAAAACTTTTAACATTTATTCCTCCTAAAAAAAAACAAAATAAGAGGGGGATTTAAATATAACCTCTTATTTTTTACTATTAATTTCTATTCTGAGATAATTCTATTCTGGATAGCTATTATCTCTTGTATTCCTTTTTCAGCTAAATCTAATAAAACGTTTAAATCTTTTCTTGAATAAGTTGCTTCTTCTCCAGTCCCTTGCACTTCAACAAACTCACCTTTTCCATTCATTACTACATTCATATCCACTTGAGCTGCAGAATCTTCCACATAATCTAAGTCTAATACAGCTATTCCAGCAACTATTCCAACACTTATAGCAGCTACATTACTAATTAATGGATTTTCTTTAAGACTACCCTTTTTCATTATTTTTTTTATAGCCAGTGCTAGAGCAATATACCCTCCAGTTATAGATGTTGTTCTTGTTCCTCCATCCGCTTGAATAACATCACAATCTATTGTTATTGTTCTTTCTCCTAGTTTTGTTAGGTCAATAGATGCTCTCAGTGCTCTTCCTATTAATCTTTGAATTTCCATTGTTCTACCACCTAATTTACCTTTTGTGGCTTCTCTTTGATTTCTTTCTCCAGTTGCTCTAGGAATCATACTATATTCAGCTGTTAACCACCCTTTCCCTTTATTTTTCATAAATGCCGGTACTTTATCCACTATAGTTGCAGTACAGATAACTTTAGTTGCTCCACATTCTATTAATACAGACCCTTCTGCATGAATATTAAAATTTTTAGTTATCTTTATATCTCTCAAACTATCCACAGTTCTTTGGTTTACTCTCATTATATAATCCCTTCCTCTTCTATTATTAATATTTCTTCATTTTTTCCAAATTGAATTTCGTAAAGATTTTTATAAACACCGTTCTTTTCCAAAAGTTCTTTATGATTCCCAACTTCTTTTATTTTCCCATCTTCCAATACAACAATTTTATCTGCATTTATTACAGTTGATAACCTATGTGCAATTACAAATGTAGTCCTATTCTCCATAAGTTTATCCAATGCTTGTTGCACCAATCTTTCAGATTCAGTATCCAAAGCGGAAGTTGCTTCATCTAATATCATTATTTGAGGATTTTGAATCAATGCTCTTGCTATTGCAATCCTTTGTTTTTGTCCTCCAGAAAGTAAAATACCTCTCTCTCCAACTTCAGTTTCAAATCCTTTTGGAAGTTCTGAAATAAATTCATAAGCATTTGCCATTTTAGAAGCTTCTATAACTTCTTCTGGAGTTACTTCTTCTCTTCCAAAACTCAAATTACTAGCTATAGTTCCACTAAATAAAAAAGTTTCTTGAGGTACTATTCCTATATGATTTCTATATTCTTTTAAAGAGAATTTATTTATATCAATTCCATTTATTTTTATTTTCCCAGTTGTAGCTTCATAAAATCTTGGAATAAGATTTACCAGTGTTGTTTTTCCACTTCCACTTCTTCCAACCAATGCGATTACTTCTCCTTTATTTACTGATAAATTTATATCTTCTAAAATATTTTTTTCAGAATCATTATATTTAAAACTTAAATCTTTAAATTCTATAGTATCAACATTTTTAAAGATTTCAACTTTTTCTCCATGAAAATCTTTTTCTTGATCCTCATCCATTATTTCAATAACTCTATCTGCTGATGGTAGAGCTTCTTGAATAGAACTATTCTTATCTATTAGTCTTTTTAATGGTTGTTGCATCAGCCCTACTGCAGTTATAAATGAAACTAAATCTCCAGCTGTAAGTTTACCTTGAATTATATTATATCCACCATAAAGTGCTACCAATACTATCATAAGTGTGGTCATAATTTCATTAATAGGTGATACCTTGGCCTTTATTTTTCTACTTCTAAATGATTTTTCAAATTCATCTTGACTTACTGTTGAATATTTCTCAACCATTCTTTCATTTTTATTAAAAGACTTTATTACATGTATTCCTGAAAGTGATTCCTGCATAAATGCTGAAACCTCTCCCACTGTATCTTGTCTTATTCTACCTGATTTTCTTATTTTTTTAGTATATTTTCTCACCATCATTAAAATAAATGGAACAACTGTCATGGAAAGTAAAGCTAGGACAAAATCTACTTGAAACATTCTGAATGTTAAAGCTAAAACTGCGATTGATTCTTTTAGCATATCAAAAAGAGTAAATCCTATTTGTCCTAGTGCCCCAGAATCTCCATTTAACCTAGCCATAATATCTCCAAGTTTATTTTTTTTATAATAACTTAAAGGTAAATTTTGAAGGTGTTTAAAAACATCTACTCTTATCTCTCTTTTTATTTTTTCTGTTACATAACTAGAAGATATTGTAGCGTAATAATTTGATATAACTTTCACTACTGTTGCAAAAAATATTCCACCTATAACAATCATCATCATTTTCTGATCTTTTTTTATAAATACATCATCTACAAGGTACTTACTTAGCCAAGCAGGTAAAGCTGAGGCTAGAGATGTTAAAGTTGACAACAATATAACTCCTATCATGGACCACTTATATTTAAAACTATAGTCTAAAAAACTATTTAATGATTCACTTTTAAAAATTTTAAATTTTTTCATATTATTTATTTCCTTTTAAGATATATTTTGAATAGCTCTTTATTATTTCTTTTCCAGAAAGAGTTTTTCTAACCTTCTCAATATTTTCTTCCACTTCTTCTTTATTTCCTAGCATTTCATGAATTTTTTTTATTATATTAATCGCATTACATTCATTTTGAAGAAGCTCTGGAAATACCTCTTTATCTAAAGTTAAATTAGGTAATGAGATATATCCTAATTTAAGTATATATTTGGCTATCATTCCATTTATCCAACCTGTTTTATATACTACAACTGTTGGTATTCCCATAAGTGCAAGCTCTAAAGTAACCGTTCCTGAAGTTGCTATAGCTATTTCAGAATTTATGACATTTTCCTTTAAAGATTTTATAATTTCAACCTTTAAATTTTTATACTCACTAATTTCTTTGTTAATCCACTCTAAATGATTTTTATTTGAAAGTTTCAATATAAAATTTTTATCTGACATTTTCTTTACAACTTCTAACATTATAGGAAAAATAGCCTCTACCTCTTGTTTTCTACTTCCAGGTAATAAAAGAATAGAATTACCTGTTCTTTTCATTAAAGTATATTTTTCACTAAAAGGATTTCCAAAGTAAATAGCCTCTATTCCATGCTTTTTATAAAATTCTACTTCCCATGGAAATATAACAATTATATGATTGGCAAGTCTTAATTTTTTTATTCTTTTTTCTCCCCAAATCCAAAGTTTAGGAGGAATATAATAATATACTATAACATTTGGAGCTTCTTTTTTTAGTAATTCTAAAAACCTAAGATTAAAACCTCCATAATCTACAAGTATTACTTTTGTTATCTGTTCTTTCTTTATAAAATCTACGTAATCTCTAGCTTTTTCTTTTAAAAATTTATATTTTTTAAAAGCCTCTACAAACCCCATAATGGATAATTCATTTATATCTTGAATTATTTTAACACCTTCATTTTTACAATATTTTCCAGCTACTCCATAAAATTTTACAGTATTGTCCTCTTGTAAAATATTTTTTACCAAGTAGGAAAGATGAAGGTCTCCTGATACTTCTCCTGTGGAAACAAAAAATTTTATACTCATTTTCTTTCTCCCTACTTACCTATGATAAAAAAGTTATTTTCATCAGCAAGTTTTATACTTTCTTTTTTTTCTAGAAATAACATTCTTCCAGCTTCACCAACTATACCTTTAGCCTTTATTTCAAGAAGTCTTTTTATTGTATCTAACCCTATTGCAGGAATATCTACTCTCATATCTTGATGAGGTCTTGCCATTTTTATTAAAATAGTTCCTTCACCTGACAGAAGTCCCCCTCTTAAAATTGTCGCATCTGTTCCTTCTATTCCCTCTAAAGCAACTACTGAACGATCTTTGCATACAACTGATTGCCCTGCATCTACTGAACTTAATAACTTTGCAGTTTTTTTCCCAATTTCAATTGTTTCTAAATCTATTTTACTTGGTAATGTTTGCGTATAACATTTTTTTTCAAACATCATATTTTTTAATAAATAATTTTGTGCCAATACTTTTATTCCATTTATTTTTAAAAGTAAAATAACACCAAATAGGAGAGTTTCATCTTTTTTATCTGGTAACTTATTTAAAAGCCCCTCTCCAATTTTATCAAGTTTCATATTTTTAAAAATAAGTTCTTTTTCAACTTTTCCTAACATTACAACTTCATAGATGTTATTTTTCAAAAAATATTTTATTATTTTTCCCACTTCACCAATATTAAATTGAATATAATTTTTGTGTTCTTTTATTTTTAAATTAATAGAGTCAAATAATCCAACTGGGTATATATCTAGATTTTTTTCATTGGCCTCTTCTATAAAATAGAGAGGTAACTTACCGTTCCCAACTATAATCCCAATTTTTTTCATTATCTTGCAATCCCCCTATTTTGTATACTAATTTCTATAAAATCATATAGTTTTTTTATATTTTTATCATCTTCATATCCTTCCTTAAGTTCTTTTAATATTTCTTTTAAAGGAAGTCCTGATCTATAGATTAATTTATATGCTTTTTTTATATTTGAAATTTCTTCCATTGAAAAACCTTTTCTTTTTAATCCTAAAGCATTTAAAGTTTTTACTTCTGCTTTATTGCCTTCTGCTAACATAAATGGACAAATATCTTGATTTATAGCAGAAGCTCCTCCTGTCATAGAATAAGCACCTACTCTACAAAATTGGTGAACTGGAGTTAATCCGCCTATAATAGCAAAATCTTCAACAGTTACATGCCCTGCTAAAGTTACTGCATTAGCTAAAATACAACTGTTTCCTACAATAACATCATGTGCCACGTGAACATAAGCCATAAGAAGATTATCATCTCCTATTCTAGTTTCCCATCTATCATCTGTTCCTCTATGAATAGTAACAAATTCTCTAATTTTATTTCTATTTCCTATAATTGTCTTTGTTGGCTCATCTTTATATTTTAAATCTTGTGATGCTTTTCCTATAGATACAAAAGAAAAAATTGTATTTTCTTCTCCAATTTCAGTTATTCCTTCTATAACTACATGAGATTGTAGCGTTGTATTTTTTCCGATTTTTACATCTTTTCCAACTATACAATAAGGACCAATCTTAACACCTTCCTCCAGTATTGCTCCTTCTTCTATAATGGCTGTAACATGAATCTCTTTCAAGGCTTAAACCTCCTATTTCTATTTATTTGCAATACTAAATGTAAAATTTGCTTCTGCTACAATTTTTCCATCGACTTTAGCAACTCCACTCCCTTTAACTATTTGTCCTCTCATTTTTTCAACTTTAGCTTCATATATTAATTGATCCCCAGGTCTTACTGGAGCTTTAAACTTTATCCCATCAAGAGCTGCAAAATAAGGAACCTTATCCACTACTCCTTCCATTACTAAAACACCTAAACATTGTGCCAATCCTTCAACTATTAAAACTCCTGGCATAATTGGGTGACCTGGAAAATGACCATTAAAAAATTGTTCATTAATAGTTACATTTTTAAGTCCAACTATTGTTTTTTCTTCCACATTCATCTCTAAAATTCTATCAACTAATAAAAAAGGGTATCTGTGCGGTATTCTATCCATTATTTCCATTATATTTAACATTGTTTTTCCTCCATTTGATCAGTTTAATTTTTATAAATTCTTCATTATTTTTCCAATTTCATTATTTATTGCATGTCCAGCTTTTATTGCTATAATATGACCTTTTATTGGTCTATTTAAAACTTTTAAATCTCCAATTATATCTAGCATTTTATGTCTTACAAATTCATCTTCAAATCTTAATCCATCTGGATTCATTACTCCATCTTTAGTAATTACAATAGCATTTTCTAAAGTTCCACCTAAAGCCAAATTGTTTTTTTTAAGATATTCAATTTCATAATCAAAACCAAAAGTTCTAGCAGGAGCAATCTCAGTTTTATACGTATTTAAATCCACCTCATATTCTGCCATTTGTGATTTTAAAAAAGTATGATTAAATTTTATACTATAAGTTAATTTATAACCATCATAAGGAAGTACTATTACATGTTTATCATCTACAGTTATACTTATAGGTTTTTTTATTATTATAGGTTCAATCTCTTCTTTTAACTCTTTAATTCCCACATTTTCAATTATTTTTAAAAATTCTAAAGCACTCCCATCAGCAATTGGAAGTTCATTTCCATCTAGTTCTACTATTAAATCGCTTATATCTAGAATATATAAAGCAGATAAAAAATGTTCAACAGTATAAACTACAGCTTGAAATTCATTTTTTAAATTAGTTCCTCTTGTTAAATCAAAAGTATTTTCTATATCTAATTTTATTTCATTTTTTCCAGGTTCTAAATCTATTCTTCTAAATACTATACCTCCTTTTTCAGAAGGTATTAATTTCAACTTAACTATATCGCCTTTATGAAGTCCTACTCCTTCATAAGATACTTCATTTTGTATTGTTTTTCTCTTCAAAAAAACCTCCTTTTCACAAAATATTCTTTCATTTATTTTACATTAATATACTCATTATAACAATTTTTTTATTGCTTAATTAAAAATTTTTCTGAAATTACAGAAGCAATCTCTTTTTTCCCATCTACAAATTCAACAACTACTCTTTTTTCATCCATTTCTCTTACTATTCCCAATCCAAATTTTTTATGCATAATTTTTTCTCCAGGTTTAAATGGATAATTTTTTTTCACAACTAACCTAGTTCCTTTTATATTTAAATTATCTAACTTTTTAGCATTTATATTTAATTCTTCATTAAAGTTTCTTCTGAGATTTATAAAATTATTTTCTTCATCCTTAATACTTTCTTTTAATAATTCCTTTGGTATCTCATCTAAAAATCTAGATCTACTTCTAAAAACTATATCTCCATACATGTATCTAGAATCTGTGTATGATAGAAATAATGATTCTTCTGCTCTTGTTATTGCAACGTAGCAAAGACGTCTTTCCTCTTCCAAGGCAACTGAATTAAAATCAGCTTCTTTTCCTGGAAATATTTGATCTTCAAATCCAGTTAAAAATACCACTGGAAATTCTAACCCTTTAGAGTTATGAATAGTCATTAATTTTACATATTCAGTTTCTTCTTCTAAATCATCAGTGGCACTAACCAGAGATACATTCTCTAAATACTCTCTCAAAGTTAATATTTCTACCATTTTTTCCAATTCGTATATGGAGTTTCTTAATTCATCTAAATTCTCTAATCTATTTTCATAGTCAGGATAATTATTTTCTAAATAATTACCATAACCAATTCCATTCACTATCTTTTCAAATATCTCTGATACTTTAGAATATTCTTCTTGCATAGCTATAACTTCAGAAATTAGTGTATAAAACTCATTTAATGTTACTTTTACTGCTGGTCCTATTCCATCAATGGTTTCTATTTTTCCAATAGCTTCAAATGTAGATATTTCATTTTCTTTGGCATAGTTAGTAATTTTTTCATAGGTTTTTTCACCTATTTTTCTTTTTGGGATATTAATAATCCTAGCTAAACTTATTCCATCTTTAGGATTATTTATAAATGATAGATAAGATAAAATATCTTTTATCTCCACTCTTTTATAAAATTGCATACCTCCAAAAACTTTATACGGAATCCCATGCTTTAAAAATGCTTCTTCAAAATTTCTAGATTGGGCATTTGTCCTATAGAGAATAGTAAAATCATTATATCTTTTATTTTGCTTTTTCATTTCATTTATTTTTTCTACTACAAATTCAGCTTCTGCCCTTCCATCTTTACAATGCTCTAAAGTTATTAAATCACCTTTATCTTTTTTTGTCCATAAAGTTTTATCTCTAGATGTTGCGTTGTTCTTTATAACTGCATTGGCTGCATCTAATATCACAGATGTTGAACGATAATTCTCTTCTAATTTTACCACAGTGGCTTTCGGATAATCTAATTCAAAATCTAAAATATTTTTTATGTTAGCACCTCTAAATCCATAAATACTTTGATTTTCATCTCCTACAACGCATAAATTTCCATGTTTTTTCGCAATTTTATTTATTATTTTATATTGAATATCATTTGTATCTTGATATTCATCTACCATAATATATCTATATTTATCAGAAATTCTTTCTAATATTTCTGGTATTTCTAATATTTTATAGGTATTAACCAAAATATCAGAAAAATCCATTCCATTATTTTGCTTTAATACTTTATTATAACGTCTATATACTTCTGTAATTATTTTAATATTATTTAAATAAGGATTTTCCTTTTCATATTCATCAGCACTTATTGAATTCTCTTTAAGTTTTGATATAATTGAAGTTAAAATTCCATCTGTAAGCTTTTTATCCACTACAACTAATTCTTTTACTATATTTCTAACAACTCTTTTTTGATCATCAGTATCATAAATACTAAAATTTGAATCATAACCTATTTTTTCTCCATATACTCTTAAAAGTCTTATTCCAAAAGAATGAAATGTTGAAACAGTAGTTTTTTTAGCTTCTTCTCCTATTAATCTTTCCACTCTTTCTCTCATCTCTTTAGCTGCTTTATTTGTAAATGTTACAGCTAATATTTTATATGGAGATATATTTTTTTCTAAAACCATATGCGCTATTCTATATGTTATAGTTCTTGTTTTTCCAGATCCTGCTCCAGCCAATATTAAAAGTGCCCCTTCTATTGTAATACCCGCTTTTTTTTGATTTTCGTTTAATTCATTCAATACACTCATTGGAATTCCTCCTTAGTTTAACACCTATACAGTTAAAATTATACCATACTAATTTTATCTATACAATTTATTCAATGGCTGGATCCACATGAATTAAGACTTCTTTTAAATTCTCAAAATCTATCATTAGAGAATCTTCTAAAAAATCAGCTAATCTATGGGATTCTTCCACTGTTATCTCTTTTGGTACCCTAATATGAAGATTGATAAATATTTTATTTCCTGATGTTCTCATTTTTATATCATGAACATTTTTTACAACTGTATTATCATAAATATATGTTTCTACCTCTTCTAAAAATTCTTTATCTTGTTTATCTAAAATTAAATTAGCGTTCTCAAAAATAGTCATAATTCCCTCTTTCATTATTAAAATAGCCACTGGTAAACTTAATAATATATCAAAAATTGGATTTATATAAATTGCTAATATTATTCCTACAACAGCACCTAAAGAAGTCAAAATATCATTTTTACTATCTTTAGCATCTGCTATTAACGCAGCATTTCCAGTTTTATTTCCAACTTTCAATTTGTAATAATACATAAAATATTTTATTACTGCTGAAATCAGCCCCCACCATATTGTTGAAATATGCGGAATTGATTCAATTGATTTTTTTGTAATATAAGAAAATAAAAGTTCTATACTTCCTTTCCCTAATTCAAAAGCTGTTAAAATCATAAAAATACCTAATAAATTGGCTATAATAGACTCTATTTTTTCATGACCATAAGGATGTTCATCATCTTCAGGGAGATTACTAAAATAAACACCAATTAGCATTCCCGCTGATGTTGCTACATCTGATAATGAATTAATTCCATCAGAAAATAATGCTCTGGATTTTCCTGTTATTCCCACTGTTATTTTTCCAAATGCTAAAATTATATTTCCCATTATAGATAATCCTATTACTTTCCCACTATCATGAAACCTTTTTTTTCTCTCTCTTATTTTATTATAAACTAAAACATTATTTTTTTCTTCAAAACCAATTTTCTCAAAAAAATTTTTTTTATCTTTTATATCTGCTAAAATTTGGTCACAACCATGTTTTGTCACATTTTTCTCTATAAATTTTATTAACTTGGTTCCATTGCATTTATATCTATACTCTGCTTTTATAAAAATTCTTTTTATTATGCATTCTTTTCCTTTTTTTTCTACCTCAGCGTACCCAATTAAGGAGCCTGAAATATTGATTTCATAATATTCAGCTTCTGAATTGATTTTAAAATTTGCATCTAATTCACAATATTCTTTTACTATTTTCTCAACTTCTTTAGACCCTTTTATTTTAAACATATTTTTCCCCTTTAAACAATTTTATAAAAAAAAAGCCATGTAATTACATGGCTATAAAATCATATTTAGTGTCGTAAGAGTCTCATTCTTATTTATACCCATATTTAATAACTTAGTGCTGCTTCCTTCCAGATCTGACACGGTTCGCTACAAATACGCCACAAATTCCTCTAAGATCTTACGACTTTTAAAGTATACCATTTTTTTTTTTTTTAGTCAACTAGTGAATTAATTTTATCAGTTCAATTAGTTAGTTTTTGTTACTGTTGCTTCTGTTGGAGTTACTACTTTTTCAACTTCAGCTTTTACTGCATCTTTTGCATCTTCTACTTTAGTTTCTACTGCTTCTACTGCGTCTTTTGCTTTTTCTCCTGCAGTTTCTGTAGTTGTTGTTTCAACTTGTACTACTTCTACTGCTGTTGGAGTCTCTACTACCTCTGTTGCTACTTCTTTTGGACCATTACACGCTGCGAATAAAGTTAAAATTGCACCTATTAATATTAGTTTTTTCATTTTTCCTCCTAAATTTCATTATGCTGTTTGGAACTCCTTGTAGTATAGCTTAAAAAAACTAAAAAAACAATATATAAATACACTTTTTTTATTTTTCTTTGTTTTTTTTAGTTTTTATATTTATTTTTTTATTTTTTTACTTATTATCCTCATTTCCTATTAATTCAATTATTTTTTTATTTTTAAAATCCAATAATCTACTCTCAAAAACTTCTTTAGCTATATCATTTTTTGAATTTTTAAAAATTTCATCAATTTTAGATTTTAAATTACTTTTTATTAAAATTTTTCTATTTTTTGAATCATAATTATACTTCACATCTAAATAATCTAC
This sequence comes from uncultured Fusobacteriaceae bacterium, assembly GCA_947072665.1. Classification (GTDB taxonomy): domain Bacteria; phylum Fusobacteriota; class Fusobacteriia; order Fusobacteriales; family Fusobacteriaceae; genus JAGNZR01. The sequence continues at coordinate 15,860 of CAMTIW010000018.1, forward strand.
TCTTTTTAATATTCCATTTAAAACTACTTCAATATTCTCTTTAAATTTAATGTCCTTCTCTTTTAATATCTCTGTCACGATCTTTTCATTATTTAATTTCATATCTTTTATCTTTAACTCACCACTTATAGTTATATCTTGAGGAAAAAATTCTATATTTTGCTGGATAAATATATTTCCAAATTTAAGATATTCACCAAGGTCTAAAATATTTTTTGAAGATAAATCTTCTATATTTAGATTTAAATCTCCTGTTATTTTTAATAAATTTATTTCTCCCGTTACCTTATCTTTGTTCTCATTATTTTTTAATGATACTTTTATAATATCTTTCATATTTTTTAAATCACTTGATAAATTAAGTATTTTTCCATACAACTTAGTATTAAATAAAGAAACTTCTATATTTAATTCATCAATATTTAGTTTCCATAAGTCCTTATTCTCTTCTTTTTTTATCCCTTCTATTTTTTCTACTATTCCTCTATAGATTAAAACTTGTTCATAAATTTTACCTTCTAACTCTTCGTTTATTTTTATGCTTATAATTTTATCAATAATATCAGAATCTAAAATTAAATCTGGTTTTATATTATCTATTTGTAAAAGGTGATTTTCTATATTTTTTTTAGAACTTAATTCTTTTATCTTATCTTTTATTTGTTCTTTTTCCTTAATGTTTTTATGAAATATTTCTTTTGAATTTTTTAAAATATTTTTTATATCTCCTTCCTTAGAAAATAAATCTGAAATACTTTTTATATTCTTTATTTTTTCTACACTTTTTTTTATATTTTTTCCTTGTTCAGTTTCGCTTAATTTCAATAGTTTTTCTTTATAGGGTTGTAATATATTGCTTAACTCAACTTCTTTTTGTTTATAATTTTCTTCTAATATATCTTTTATTTTACGTTCATTTTCAGAATAATTTTTTTCTGTACTATTTCTCAAATTATCTAACAATTCATTTTTTATAGTATTATTTTTAAATTCACTTCCTACAATCCTGTTATGTTCTTCAACTCTATAATTCACTCCAGATATCTCTGTTTTTGAAATATTAATTTCTTTTTTTTCAAAAGAAATATTATTGAAATAAATTTCTAATTTTTCAATTTCATAAAACTCTGATTTATCTTTTTTTTCTTCTCTATATGTTATATTATTTAAAACTATTTTTTTTTCCTTTATAGAACTTTCTAAAGTCTCTATTTCTAAATTCAATTTTTTTTCTACATATACTTTTATTATGTAATCTCTAAAAAATAACATAATCATTATAATTAAAATAACAAAAATCATTAGTTTTCCCACAATTTTTTTCATATTCCTCCTTGAATTTTCTAAAAATAATTTTTTTTTAAATTTAATCATTTTATTAATTTTTATTTTATTAATTTATTCTTCCATATTGATTTTATACGCAAAACATGTTAAAATCAAGTAATATTAATAAAAGTAGTTAAATAAAATTTTAAAGGAGTGTTTTTTAAAATGATACAGAAAAAATATATTGCACCCAACGCTATCACTGCTGCTAATATGCTACTTGGTTATCTTAGTATTACAGCTTCTATAAAAGGAAATTTTATTCATGCTATTTGGTTTATTATTGCTGCTATGGTATGCGATACACTAGATGGTAAAACAGCTAGAAAATTAGATGCTTTTAGTGAGTTTGGAAAAGAATTTGATTCATTTTGCGATGCTATATCTTTTGGACTTGCTCCTGCTATTTTAATTTTCCAAATTTTAACTAATAGCACTCTTTCACAATTTGTTATTCCAATCTCTTTTATTTACTCTTTATGTGGAGTTATGAGGCTTGTTAAATTCAATATTATGACAACAGCTTCCTGTGAAAAAGATGATTTTAGTGGAATGCCTATTCCATGTGGAGCATCTCTTGTAGTTGGTTATTACTTACTTGCAGATACATTATTTAACAATAATTTTCTGGATAATATAGATATTTATTCTCCTGAAGCTTTTTCTTTTATTGCTATCCTATCAGGAATTTTAATGGTTAGTACATTACCATTCCAAACCCCTGATAAAGTTTTTAATTTTATCCCTAAAAAGTTTTTTCCACTTTTTTTATTAGTCATCTTAATTACTTTAAAATATAGTCTATTTATAGTTACTGCTTATTATGTTTGTTTTAATTTATATCAATCTTTTTTAAAAAGAGGTTTTAAAAATCATGATACAGAAGAATGTCATGAGGATAGTACTTCATTATAATAATTTAAGAAGATATAATATAGCACGGTAAACCACCCCCCCTTATTTTTGCTTAATTAGGGGGATTTTATATTTTTTATACATGAAAAGGAGATCTCTCGAAATTGAAATCAACTGAAAATACTTATCCATTATATATAAAAAACATCGCAGGCATTCTTGTTACATCAGGAATAGCTATGATTTACAACGGTACTTTTCAAGATGCTCTAGTAGGCGGAACTGGTGGATTCATTATTACTATTTTTAATTTTTTTGGAAAACGTCTTTTTTTTAATAGTTACCTTATTAATCTTTTTGTTGGACTAATAGCAGTTTTAAATGCTTTTATTTTCCATAAAATAGGTTTAGTAATTGATGTTTCTCCTGCTATAATTGCCGTTTTACTTCTTCATGTTCCCGGTATGGCTTTTGTTCATTCCATGAAAGAAATTTTAAAAGGAAATTTTTTATGTGGTTTTTATAAAAGTTTAGATGCTCTTTTTTTAGGTTCCTCCTTAGCTAGTGGAAGTTTTTTAGCTTCTCAAATGCTTTATTTTTGGGGTGGTATTTAGTATCATGTTAGCTAAACTTATTTTCTCATTAACTACTTGTTTAGGATTTGGAATTCTTTTGGATATAAAGGGGCGTAACTTAATTTATACATCCTTTATAGGTTTTTTTGGCTGGACAACTTTTGAAATATTAAAGACTTTCCATTGGAATATCTTACTAGTTTATTTTTTTTCCACATGCTTAGTAACCTTTCTTGCAGAGCTTATTTCTAGAAATGAAAATTTTTCTATTATTAGTCTAATAGTTCCACCATTAATTCCATTAGCTCCAGGAACTGCTATTTATTATACTTTTTTTTATTTTTTTAATGGACAAATTGATGATTCTTTAAATAAAGCTTTGGAAACTCTCTCGAGAGCTATTTTAATGGCGATTGCTATTTTAATTACTAATTTTATTTTTATCATAAAAGATAAAATCAAATTTTTTTACAATAAAAATAAGGAGATATCCTAAAAAGGAATCTCCTTATTTTTTATTTTTCTTTAATTCTATAAGCTATACAATAAAAAAGTGGTATGCCTAAAAGTGTTAAAATTGTAGAAGCAGTAAGACCAAAAATAACAGTCACTGCCAAATCACCAAAAAGTGGATCTCTTATCAAGGGAACCATCCCTAATATAGTTGTTCCTGCTGCAAGTCCTACTGGTCTTATTCTATTAGTAGCAGAATTAATTACAGATATAAAAGAATCATTTTTCAAAATATTTATTTCATAATTAATTTGATCGATAAGTACTATTCCATTTTTAACCATCATTCCAGATAAACTTACAGCTCCTATAATAGACATAAAACCAAATGATTTACCAGTTATTAAAAGACCAGGAGCTATTCCAATTATAGCTAAAGGTATCATTAAAAAAATTATTAAAGGCTCTTTTAAATTTTTAAAAAGCAAAACACATAATGTAAACATAAGCAATATTTGAAGCGGTATAAAACTACTTACACTTTTTATATTTTTTATCTGTTCATAATATTCTCCACCCCATTCAATAGAATATCCTTTTGGAATTTTAAGGTTCTCTATCTTCTCTAATACATCATTTCTAAGGGTATCGGCCTGAACTCCAACAAAAGTATCCACTTCAACTTTTATAGCTCTACTTCCATTGTATCTCATTATAATTGGATCTTCCCAAACTAATTTTTCATCATATATAAGTTCTTTCAAAGGTATGGAAAATGGAGACATTCCCCAAATTGGTGTTTCTCCAAATGTACTTATTTCCATATTTTCATTACTATCATACTCTTTTAATATAATTGGAATTATTTCATTATTTTCTTTAAAACTTCCTAAATATGAACCTCTAGTTGCTCTATTTATTCCCATGGCTAAATCTAATGGTGAAGTGATTGTTGCTCTTGCATTTTTTTGATTAAATTTAGGATTCCAGGTTAATACTTTCTCTCTCCAATCTGAAGTTACACTATATGTATATTTAGACCCCCTAAATATAGCTTCAACTTCTCTAGCTATTGTCCTTAAAATATTGGGGTCAGCTCCTGATACTCTAAGTTCTACTGGATATTTTGTTGGAACTCCATTGGGATATTTTCTTATACTTACTTCTGCTTCTGGAATGTTTTCTCTAGAATATATTTGAATATCTTTAGCCAAAGAGTTTACATCTTTTAATTCTTTTGTAGTTACCACAAGCTCTGCATAGGATTCATGTGGTGACTCTGGAATTGTAGCAATATAGAACCTAGGTACTGATCCTCCCACTGCAGATGTGACAGATTCAACTCTTGAATCATTTAAAAGTTTATTCTCTAATTTTTTTGCTAAGCTATCTGTTATTTCTATTTTACTTCCTTCTTCTGTCCAAATTTTCACTATAAAACCTTTTTTATCCGAATCTGGGAAAAAAGTTTGTGGAACTTTTGAAAATAAGAAAATAGAAATAAATAAAACTACTGCTAAAACAATAAGAGATAATTTTTTTTGATGAATAATATATTTTAATAATTTATTAAATCCATTATAAAATTTTTTAGTATAAATATTATTTTTTTTCTCTTTCTTATCAACTTCTAAATAAAGATAGCAATAACAAGGTGTCTGTGTCATGGATAATACCCACGATACCAAAAGAGATACTCCTATTATTAAAAATAGTGCAGAAGTGTATTCACCAGCATTTGTTTCCATTAAATAAGTTGGTAAAAATGCTATAATTGCCACTAAAGTTGCCATTAAAAGTGGTAATGCTACTTTTCTAGTAGGTTCAATCATACTAGTTTCTCTGTCTATTCCCTCTTCTAAAGAGGTTAAAATTCCATCCACTACAACTATTGAATTATCTACTAAAATACCCATTGCAATAATAAAAGACCCCAAAGAAACTCTATGTAAATCAATTTTTAAAATAATCATAATTCCCAAGGTTGTTAAAATTGACAGTACTAATCCACTACCTATTATAAGTCCACTCCTTACTCCCATTACAAGAAGTAACACTCCAACAACTACAACAATGGACTCTAAAAGATTTAAAACAAAATTTGAAATTGCAGATTTAACAAGGTCAGGCTGATAATATATCTTGTTTATTTCAACCCCAACAGGTAATATTTGTTTTAGTTCTTGAATTTTCTCATCTATTTTTTTCCCAGTTTTTAATATATTAGTTCCTTTTTCAGGGGAGAAAGCTAGTGCAATACCATTCTTTCCATCTTTTCTAAAAATAGAACTGCTAGGATTTTTTTTAACTCTTGTTATTTTAACTCTTGTTATTTTAGCTATATCTTTCAATCTAATTGTTTCTTCTTTGGAAAAAATAATTAAATTCCCAATATCCTCCACGGTAGAAAATACATTATCAATATTAATTCTAATATTTTTATCCCCACTGGAAATTGGACCAGTATATTGATTCAAATTCTGTGTTAAAATAGTTGCTAAAACTAATTTGTCATTTAAATTAAATTGAGATAATTTTTCTTTATCCACGACAACTTCTATATTTTCTTCTGTTTTTCCAAACTGGGAAGTTTTAGAAATGCCATCTATATTTTGAATTTCATTTTTTATATATGAAAGATATCTATTTTCTTCGGAAGATGAAAAACCTTCAAAAGTAACTCCTAAAAAAATACCATAAACATCTCCATAATCATCTATCACTATAGAAGGAAGTACACCTCTTGGCAAACTTTTTTGTACATCATTAATTTTTCTTCTTAAAATATCCCAATATTGTTCTATTTCTAAAGAAGTTAGAGATTCTTTCATACTTAATTTTACTTCGGAATAACCAGCTTTAGATTTGCTTTCTATAAAACTTATATCCCCTATCTGTCTCAATGCTTGTTCAATTTTATCAGTAACTTCTAACTCAACTTCATGAGGCGAAGCACCTGGATAGATAGTTACTATAATAGCTTCTTTTATCTTGAATTCTGGATCTTCTAATTTTCCTAACTTAAAATAAGAAAATATCCCTACAATAATAATTAAAACAGTTAAATATCTAATTACTAAACTATTTTTTATTGAGTAATTTATTAATTTCATAGGCTAAATTAAACCTCCTATGTTTGAATCTTTTGCCTCTATAAAGGGTTTTACTTTTTGTTTTTCAACTAATAGACTTGTTCCTGATTGAACAATTGTATCATTTTTAGAAAGACCAGTTACTAATATAATTCCATTTTCTTCTATACTCACTACATTAACAGTTTTTTTTATTACTTCTCCATTTATATATAACCAAACATTAGTTCCGTTCTCTTCAAAAATAGAAGTAATAGGTATTTTAACAGAGGTCATATTCTCTTTAGATATCCTTTCCATAACAACTTCTCCTGATGCACCATCTCTAATTTGAATAGGCTCTATAAATTCTAATGTTACTGGATAGTATAATTTCATACTATCTTTTTTATATCCTACCTCTTTAATTTTTAATTTATAATCTTTTCCATTTATATTCATTTTTACTAAATCAATATCTTTTAATTCCTCTAAATTTTCTAAAGAAACTCCAATTTTTACTTGAGGATTAGTATTTGAAATCATTGAAAATATAGGTGTCCCTGAGTTTACTATCCCTCCTTCACCTACAAATTTATTCACTAAATATCCTGTATAAGGAGCTTTTAATTTTGTATCTGAAAAATTATTTTTAGCATTTTCAAAACCTGCTTTTGCCTCATTCTGAATTGCTAGTGAGGATAGCATTGAAGCTCTTGCAGCTTTTTCTTTAGATAAAACATCATCATAAATTTTCTTAGAAATTGCTTTAGCTTCATATAATTTTTTTATTCTATCAAATTGTTGTGTGGCATTTTTAGATATAGCTACTTTGGCTAAATATCCATTTTTTGCTGCTAAATACTTATTTTCAAAAGCTTTTAAGTTTAAAGAAAAATCTTCTTTTGTTAAACTTGCTAAGACATCTCCTTTATTTACCTTGGAACCTTCTTGAAAATAAATATTTTCTAACCGTCCTGGTATTTTAAATGATAGCATTGTTTTTTCTCCAGATGAAATTTCTCCTATAAATTTTAAGCTTTTAGTATTTGATGGTTCCATCACTTGAAATAATTTTACAGGTCTAATAGTCTCTAAGTTGTTATCTTTTTTTCCACATCCAACAATAAATAATATTAGTATAGAAAAAATTAAAATCCATTTTTTTATATATCTCATTATTTTCCTCCTAAAACAACATTTAACATAGCTCTTGATACTTCAACATAATATTCTGCTTTTTTTAATTTACTAAATGCTTCTTCTTTTATACTTATATATTCCAAAAGTTCCCCTTCATCTATATATTCAATTGAAAACTCTAATTTTTTATTTTCATATTTTATATTTTGTATTTTATAATTTTGTTCAGCAATTTTTAGTTGCTCCTGGGCATTTTTTAATGTCTCATAAGCATTTACAGTTTCTAAAATTGTCTTAAGAGTTAATTCTTCATTTTCAAGTTTTATAATTTCCTTCTCAATATTAGTTTTTTTATAAAAATTAATATTTTCGAAACCATTAAAAATAGAAAATAATCCATTTATACTTAAAAATGCAAAATTTGGATCTACCAAAGCCATATTATTGGAGTATTGATATCCTCCTGACAAAACTATTTTAGGTAAAAAATTTGCAATTGCTATTTTTTTCTTATCTTGAGATAATGCATCTTTCATATCTCCTATTTTTAATAAATCATTATTTTCCAATGCCATATAAATTGCTATATCTAAATTTTTAGGTATATCTTCATGAGTTTTTTCATCTGTGACTTTAAAATCTAAAAGTGGATATAGATTTAGTAAATTTAAAAATCTCATTTTAGATATTTTTAAATCTTTTTCATTATTTTTAAGAGCAAGTTTTTTTACTTTAACAAATAAAACTGATTCTTCATATTCAAAAGGTAAAATTGATTCTATTTCCAATGCAATTTTGGCATTTTGCGATACTCTATTTGAATATTCCAACTGTTTTTTTAAATAATTTTTTTCATATTCTAAAAATAAAATTTCATAATAATTAGCCGTGACTTCTAAAGTTAAAAATTTTTTCTCTAATTCTATTAACTGTTTAGAAATATCCTCTCCTCTTTTTCTTGCACTATATAAAAACCAAGTAGTGGGAACAAAAATTGGTATATTTCCATTTATTCCAGCACTTCTTACTCTTTTATCCATTAATCTAGATTCTAACTTTATAGGTAGTGGGGTGTCAATTCCCTGTCCATAAATTCCATTATCAAAAGCAGTATATCCTAATGAAGCATTTATTTTAGGTAAAAAATTTCCAAAAGAAGTTTTTTTATCTAAAGTAGCTATTTCACTTTTAAGTTTTTTTATTTTTAATTTAGAACTATTTAAATATGCAATTTCCAAAGATTCTTTTAGTGTTAAAATTCCCTTATTAGAATCTAATATTTTTTGACTCTCTACTTTTTTTAAAGAAAGATCTTCATTACTGGTTTCCCTCATTTTTTTATAAGATGAATTGGAACAACCAGTTATTAAAATCACAACTAATATTATTTTTAAAAATTTCATCATAATTTTCCCCTTGATAAACTTGATTTGTTTTAAGTATTATACATTTATTTTTTTTAAAAATCAACTTTTCAATAAAAAACGATCTAAAATAAAACAATTGTATTTTAATTGAAAACAAATTAAAAATAACAGTTATAATTTTAATAAAAAAATTTTAACTGTTATTTTAATTTAATTTTCTTTCATAGCGTCAATGGCATTCATATTGGATGCTTTTTTTGCTGGAATTATACCAAATACTATCCCCATGGATATTGAAACTAAAAATATAACTACTATTTTTTCAAAACTATAAATAGCAGGTATTCCTATTACTTTGGAAATAAGAATAGAAATTATAATACCTCCTATTACTCCTAAAGTTCCACCTATAAAAGCTAACAGTCCTGATTCTATTAAGAATAATTTAAATATTCTCTCTTTACTAGTACCCATAGCCATTAATATTCCAATATAGCCAGTTCTCTCTTTTACTATACTGGCCATTAAATTACTTATTGAAGCTCCACCAATAATTAAAGAAATTCCTCCTATAGCAGCTATAAATATTGAAAGATTTTTTTTTATATTTCTAACTATTCCTGCTTGATTCCCTTCTTCTATTAATTCATATCTTCCACTTGGATTTATTCTTCTGAGCTGTGCCATAATTAAAGGTGTTAATTCTTTTGAATCTTCCTCTTCATTTAAAGTTATTATAAGACCATTTTTTATCATTGAATCAGAATAGGGTTTTAAAATATTTGAATTAACTATTGCATAGTTTTTCCCCTTTATTTTTCGCAAAGGATTTTTTTCAATATAAATCCCTCTTATATCTAACCATTCTCTTCTACCATTTATATTTATCTGAAATTTATCGCCTATATTTTTATTTTTTTCTCTAGCTAAATCCTCTTCTAGATAAATATCGTTTTTTTCAAGTCTATTCCCTATATTTTTAGCTTCCAACATTTTTTCTGTAATTCCATAAGCTATTACTTTATTTTCACTATCTTCATATCCCATTCCTTGAATAGTTGCAAATTTCACAAAGGGCATTTTTTCGATATTATATATATCCTCCAATTTTGCCCCTGTTCCTTTTACAATTATTCTATTTTCACCAATACTTGATAAGTCATTTTCTATTATTAATTTCCCACCACTAGAAATCGAAAGAATTGCCACTGTTGTTGCTACCCCTAGCATTATTCCTAGAATAGAAAAAAAACTTTTTTCTTTATTTCGAATAATGGTTTTAATTGCTAAATATATCTCTACTGTCATTTTCCACCCTTAATTTCTGACCTTGCTTTACTTTAAAGGGATTAACTATAATCTCTGTACCCTCTTCTAAGTTTAAAATTTCATATTTTGATATTGTTTTCACTCCAATTTTCACAGGAACTTTCTCAGCAGTATTATTTATTACTACAAAAACAAAATATTCTCCATTCTCTTCCACTACAGAAAAAGAATCTACTAGTTTAGCATTTGAACTTTCCCCTGCTTCTAATTCTACTTGTGTTAGAAAACCAGGATTTAAGCCTCTACTATCATTTAATTCTACTTCTACATCTATAACTCTTTCTTGTTTTTTATCTAGTCTAGCTACAGAAGATACTCCTTTTATTTTTCCTGAATAAATTTTAGAATTTTCATTTGAAATATCCTTAACCATGGCAATATCTCCAGCTTTTAAAATATTAACCATATGTAAAGGTGCTTCCATTTTTATTCTATAATTTCCCTCTTCTGAAATAGTAAATAATTTAGCTCCTTTATTTATCATATTTCCATCTTTCACTGCTATTTCTGTTATTATTCCATCAATGGGAGCAATAAAAGTATTATCTACTATGGTAAATTTAGTTTTTAACTCTTTTTGCTTCTCCAATAAAATTTTAAATTTTTGTTCTTCTATTTTTTTCTTAGCTTTTATATCTTGATAGTTAGACTCAACTCTATTTGCCATTGTTTGAGATTTAAAAACTTCAATGGAAGATATCGCATTTTGATCTAAAAGTTCTTTATTTACCTTAAGTTGTTGTTTTAGAAGTTCAGATTCATAGTTTAAATTACTCTCTTCCCTATTTAAATTTGATACCACAGCTTCTGAAGTATTTACCTCAACTTTTAAATCTTCCAACTGTTTTTCCATTTCTAATTTTGTTTCACCAGTAAAACTAAAAATTGGAGTTCCAACTTTTACTATGGCTCCAGGAGTTACTAATACTCTATCTACTCCAATTGGTACAGTTGCAAATATTGACGTTTGCTTTTCTGGAACTACTGTTCCCTCTAAAATTATTTTTTGATTTAAAGTTCCTGTTCTTATTTTTTCTGTTTTTACAGTTATCTTAGAACCTTCAATTTTCTTATAACTTACAAAGCCTATTCCACAAACTATTATTAATATGCCTATAATTATTTTCTTTTTACCTATCATTTAATTTTTTCTCCTTTTATAATAAAATTCAAAATTATATAATATTATTTTTGTTTACTGTATTAAATTATTATACTCTCTATATGCTAATATTAGTCCTTTTTGGAGTCCGTAAGTTTTTTCTTCAGCCTTTCTTAAAAGTTTTATACTTTCTAAATAGTCTAAAGAACTTAACATTCCATTAGTAAATCTTATATTTTGAATTTTCTGATTTTCTTCTAATAATTTTACTCTTTCTTTAGATATTTCAAATTCATTAAATAATAAGTTAATTTCTCTATATTTAGATTTTATTTCCACAGATAAATTATTTAGTGTATTATTTTTTTCCATCTCTTTTCTTTCCAAAGCTTTTTTAGAACTATTTATATCGTCTAAGGTAGCTCCCCATTGAAAAACATTAACAGAAGCTTCTACTTCTATCCCCCAATCGTTATGATTTTTTTTACCGTATTTAATGTCATTATCTAATATATATCTAGGTGTTACTGTTAAAGTTGGTAAAAATCCAGCTTTTGCAATTTTTAAATCTAACTTTGCATTATCTATTTCCAAATCTTTCTTCCTAGCTTGAATTCCCGTAGAGTTTGCTTTTCTTACATCTGATTTCATATCTATATCTGCTGTATCTACTATTTTTTCATTAAACTCTTTTAACTCTACATTAGAGTCCAAATCCATATCCAATAAAACAAAAAGTCTTTCTTTAGTGGCTCTTTTATCATTTTCATACCTCAATATTTCAGAGTCTATGCTCATAATATCAGCAGTAACTTCTAAAAGTTCATTTTTAGAAACCATCTTGTTATTTCTAAAAAGTGTATTAAGTCTTTTTTCTTGTTTTTCTAAAGTTTCCTTTGCTAATTTTGTTATCTCAATTTGTTTATTCAAGTTAAGAACTTCAAAATAAAGAGATATTGCCTTTATCTCTTCTCTTAATTCCACTAACTTTAAATTTTCTTGCTCTATTCCATATATATTTTTTACTTTTTTATAGGTATTTACAACTCTTCCCCCTGAATACAAAAGAATTGGAGCTTTTATACTCTGTGGTCCTAAAGTTTTACTGTGTTTATATTTTCTATTTTGTAAGACTTCAGTATCAATTTCTAAATTTAAACCTGGAAAAATTCTTTTATAATTTTTATCAACATCCAATCCTTTTATTTCTACTAATTTTTCTTGGGATTTTATTTCATAGTTAGATTCTTTTAATCTATTTAACATATCTTGAAAACTCATCTCATTTGAAAATGCTAACGAACTTATTAATAAACTGAATATAAATATTTTTTTTCTCATACTTTCTCTCCCATTTTTTTATTTTTTCCCCATTTATTATTTTTAATGGATTTTTTATAGTTAATTCATTAAAAGTTTTTTCCCCTAATAATTTTTTTAATCTCTCAATGGTTTCTTTTAACTCATAATTTC
>CAMTIW010000019.1 GCA_947072665.1 uncultured Fusobacteriaceae bacterium
ATATAACCCTACCATAAAACCTATTAAAGCTAATAAAGGAACAAAAGGAAAGTTTAATTTAAACATATTTTTATTACTATTATCACTTAAGTCCATATATATGTCTTTATCTTTTTCATTCAAATTAGTAATTATTTCAAATTCTATTGCTTTATCATCAATTTCTACTTTCTTTTTCCCTAATTCAAAGACTCTCAATTGAATTATATACCCTTTTTCATCTTTGACTATACTTTCTATTTCAATATTACTAATATTTTCAAAACTTTTTTTTATTTCCTGTTCTGTAGTATTTGTTATTTTTAAATTTATTTTATCTCCTAATTTAAATTTTTCAATTGTATAGGATTGTATAGTTAAAATAAGAATAAATAACAATATCAATATTTTTTTCATCATCCTCTCCTTTGATTAAAAAACTGTAGAAGAGCTTTTATATAATCTTCATCGGTATAAATAGTTATCGATTTTTTCATTTTTAAATCTGAACTTAATGAAATTTCTTCTTTAAAATTTTCAATTATTATTTCTTCTCCTGTTTCTGAATCTATAAGTTCAAAAATTGCTCCTTTGGGAAGAGTTTCATGACCTCTATCTAAAATTCTAATAGGAATTAGATCATGTTTTCTTTCTGTTATCTTTAAGTTTTTTTCATAATTTTCATCTAAAAAATCTGATATTAAAAAAACTATGGATTTTTTTTTAATTACCTTATTAAAAAAGCTTAATATTTCGCTTATATTAGTTCCATCTCCACTCGTTTCTAAAGTAAGGAAATTATTCAATATAGATAGAGTATGTTTTTTCCCTTTTTTTAGTGGAATAAATTTTTCTACTCTATCAGTAAAAAATAAAGCACCTACTTTATCATCATTTTTATTTGCACTAAAACCTAAAGTTGCTAACAACTCTCCTATCATTTCCTTTTTTTTCCAAAAACTATTTGATTTTGAAACATCTATAAGTAAAAATATAGAAAGTTCCCTTTCTTCAACAAACTCTTTCACATAAGCTTTTCTTTGTCTTGCTGTTACTTTCCAATCTATTTTTTTTACATCATCTCCAGGGTAATATCGTCTTATATCTGCAAATTCCATTCCATTTCCCTTAAAACATGAGTGATAACTACCAGAAAATATATTATTAGCTATAATGTTAGAATTCATCTCTATTGTTTTTATTTTTTTTAATATTTTTTGTTTCTCCATAGAGTTTTCTCCTTTAATTTATATTTAACTTATGGTAACTCTACACCTTCCATAATTTCTTCAATTATATTTTCAACAGTTTTCCCCTCTGCCTCAGCTTCATATGTCAGTGCAATTCTATGTCTTAAAACATCATAAATAACTCTTTTTATATCTTCTGGTATAACAAATTCTCGAGAGTTTAAAAAAGCATTGGCTTTACTTGCTAAAACAATTGCAATTGTTGCTCTAGGTGATGCACCATAGCTTATATAAGAGGATTCTTCCCTAGTTTTAAAAACTATATTTAATATATAATCTTTAAGTTTTTCATCTATATGTATCTCTCTTATTATTTTTTTTAATTCAGCTATATTGTCTTTATTTAAAATTTCCTCTATGTTTATTTCATCAAAATTTTCTGTTCCAGTCAATAAATCTAATATAGTTCTTTCCTCTGTTTTACTTGGATATTCTACTTTCACCTTCATTATAAATCTATCTTGTTGAGCTTCTGGCAAAGAATAAGTTCCATCTTGCTCTATGGGATTCTGTGTGGCTAGAACCATAAATGGTTGCTCTAACTTATATGTTACATTAGCTATAGTTACTTGTTTCTCTTGCATGGCTTCTAAAAGAGCCGATTGAACTTTAGCTGGAGCTCTATTTATTTCATCAGCTAATATGATATTAGCGAATATTGGTCCTTTTTTTATATGAAATTCTCCTGTTTTTTCATTATATATTTCTGTTCCTATTATATCACTAGGTAAAAGATCTGGTGTAAATTGAATTCTTGAAAATTTAAGTCCTAAAGTTTCTGCTACCGTATTAACCGTCAATGATTTTGCAAGACCAGGTAACCCTTCTAATAATATATGATTTCCAGTTAAGAGAGAAATTAATATTTTATCCACCATTTCCTCTTGTCCTATAATTTTCTTAGAAATTTCTTTTTTTAAATTTAATATTAATTCTTTTTGCATTATTTCCTCCTAAGTACACTTTTAAATCAGATTTTCTTAATTGCATCATTTTTATTATATTCTATAAAATTATTGAATACAATAATTTTATCAACTTAATTTAGACGAAAAAAACATCTTTTTAGTTTAAAAAAAATCTTTAATATATGAAATTGATTTTTAACGTGTAAGTATGGTATCATTAGCTACGGAACATAAAAAAATTTAGGAGGTTTTAATATGAGTATTTTAATTATTATAGCAATTTTAGCAATAGTTATATTTATCGCAATAAATATGTATAATGGTTTTGTTCAATCTAAAAATGTAGTGGAGGAAGGTTTTGCCACAATTGACGTCTATTTGAAAAAAAGATACGATCTTTTACCAAATTTAGTTAATACTGTTAAGGGATATGCAAAACATGAAAGTGAAACTTTAGAGAAAGTTATTTCCGCTAGAAATACTTATATGACAGCTGGTTCTATTGATGCTAAAATAGAAAACGAAAATGTTATGGCAGGTGCTCTTTCAAAACTTTTTGCATTAAGTGAGGCTTATCCCGATTTAAAAGCAAATCAAAATTTTTTAAACCTACAGGAAGAAATAAAGAAAATTGAAGAGGATTTAGTTCAAGCAAGAAAATATTATAATGCAACTGTTAAAATTTTCAATATCAAATGTGAAACTTTCCCAAGTCTAATAATAGCAAAATTTATGAATTTTACTAAGTTTCCTTATTTTGAAATTAAAAATGATGTTGAAAGAGAAAATGTAAAGGTTGAGTTTTAATTATGATAAAAGTTAATAAATTTTTTAAAATAAATTTAAGTTTAAAAAGAAGTTTATTTTTTATCTTAATGTTATTTTTTTCCACTCTATCATTTTCAGAAAACGGATATATTATTAAAAACTATAATATTGACATTAATATTAATGAGAATAATCAATATAGAGTCAAGGAAGATATCTCAGCTTTATTTCAAATTGAAAAACGAGGTATAATAAGAAGTTTACCTACTAGATATGGTAATAGAAATATACATCTTTCAGATATAAAGGTAAATGCACCTTTTTCTCTTAAAAATTATTCTACTGGTACTACAATTCGAATTGGTGATCCCAATAGATATTTAAAAGGATTACAAAATTATATTTTAACCTATGATTATAATATGGGTTGGGATAAAAATAATAATTATGATGAAGTTTACTATAATTTAATTGGAAATGAATGGGATACAACTATAGATAACTTAACATTTTCCATAACTCTTCCTAAAAAATTTAATACTAATAAAATCAACTTTACTGTTGGAAATAGAGGTTCTAGAAACAATGATATTATCTCTTATCACATGGTTGGAAATACTATTATAGGCTCTACTAATAGACCATTGAGACCAGGAGAGGCAGTTACCTTAGCTCTACCTCTTCCAGAAAATTATTTCAATGTTACTACTCCTATTTTTTTATTAAATTTTTTAAAATATTTAATTAATAGCTTGGCAATATTATTTATATTTCTTCCATTTATTGCTTGGTATAAATTTGGAAGAAACAATCCATTAATTGAAACTGTTGAATTTTATCCTCCTGATAATATGAATCCATCAGAAGTTGGGTATTTTATAGATGGTTCTATCGATGTTAAAGATATTACTTCTTTAATTATTTACTGGGCTGATAAAGGATTACTTAATATTTCTGAAGAAGGAAAAGATGGTCTTTTTTCTAAAAAAGAATATTTTTTAGAAAAAAAGAAAGATATTCAGGCTAAAAACTCATATGAGCCATATTTTTTTAATTCAATTTTTACTTTTTCTGATGAAAAAAATATAGTTTCCATAAGTTCACTAAAGAATATTTTTTATAAATATATCGAAAAAACATCATCATTACTAGGAATTGACTTGGCTATGAATCATAAAGCACTTTACAATAAGAAAAGTCTATCTATAGGTGCTATTATTTCTTTCTTACCTATAATTTTAATTGTTCTAACTATTATTCGCTATGCTGTGGATATGCAAATAAACTATTTTTCAACTGAATTACTTTTAGGAATTTTAACTATTCCAAGCGTAGTTCCTCTCGTTATTCCAGCATTTATTCTTTGCTTTTTTATTGGGCCTAGAATAAAACAAAGAACACCAGAATATAGTGCTATTTTAGGTAAAATTAAAGGATTTAAAAGGTTTTTAGAGACTGCAGAAAAAAATAAATTAGAAATGCTTATAGATGAAAATCCGTCTTATTTTTATAATATTTTACCCTATACAATAGTTCTTGGTGTTAGTGATAAATGGGCTGATAAATTTCAAGATTTAGTTAAAGAACCACCTAATTGGTATCATAGTAGTAGTATGAATCTCTTTACCATGGGACTCTTTATGGCTTCTTTTAATAATACTTTAGGAAATATGACACAAAATATGTATTCTACTCCTCCTAGTAATAATGGTCCTGGTCTTTCTTCCATGGGTGGTGGCTCTGCTGGTGGTGGTGCTGGTGGTGGCGGTGGAAGTAGTTGGTAAATGGAGAATGCTATGAAAAAAAATCAAATTACTTTACTACATGTTAATAAACAACCCATACCCCCTAGATAGGGATTTGTGTTTTAAACAGTCATGAATGTTTAGATACAGATTCATTTTGTTGTAAAAACTTGAATCTGTATCTATAGGAAAGTATTTGAAGAATATAACATTCTTTTTAATTAAACCAGTTGGATACTATATGTATTTAACTGGTTTTTTTTTGTAGGAGGAGTAAAAATGATAAAAATTGAGACGTTAGTAACTTTTGGTGGATATTTATTTTTTTTAATAGGTATTGGTATTTATTTTTATAAAAAAAACAATACCTCTGAAGATTATTTAATTGGTGGTAGAGGTGTTGGAAGTTGGGTTACAGCTCTATCAGCACAAGCTAGTGATATAAGTGGATGGCTCCTAATGGGATTACCTGGAGCTGTTTATTTAACAGGGTTTAGTCAAATTTGGGTTGTTATAGGTTTAACTATTGGAACATACTTAAATTGGGTTTATATTGCTCCTAAATTAAGAGTAGAAACAGAAAAATATAATGCATTAACTTTACCAACTTTTTTAGAAAGAAAACTAAAAGATGAAAGCGGTATTATCAGAAAAATTTTATCTCTAGGTACTCTATTTTTTTTCACTATTTATTGTTCTTCTGGTCTCGTAGCTGCTGGAAAATTATTTGAAACAATATTAGGAATAGACTATAGAGTTGCTGTTTTTATTGGAGCTTTTACAATAGTCACCTATACTTTTATGGGTGGATATTTAGCTTCTTGCTGGACCGATTTTTTTCAAGGTATTCTTATGTTTATAGCTATAATATCAGTCCCAATAATAGCTTACTTTGAAATTGGTAGCTTTGAGAACGTAAAAAATGCCATCCAATTAAAAGGTATTTCTTTAAATATTTTCAATCTAAAAGAAAATAATATGAATTTTTTAGGAATTTTATCATCACTAGCTTGGGGGCTGGGGTATTTTGGTCAACCACATATTTTAATAAGATTTATGAGTATAAAAGATGTTAAAGATTTAAAAAAATCTAGATGCATAGCTATGATTTGGGTTATTATTTCTCTCATTGGCGCTATCTCAATAGGTCTTTTTGGAATCTCATTATTTGATAATATATCATCTCTAGGAGGTGATTCAGAAAAAATTTTTATATATATGATAAAAAAATTATTTAATCCTTGGGTTGCAGGTATTCTTTTAGCCGCTATATTATCAGCTATAATGTCTACTATTGACTCTCAGCTGCTTGTTTCTTCTACTACTTTAACAGAAGATTTTTATAAATATATAAAAAAAAATACAAGTGACAAAGAAATAATGTGGGTAGGACGTGGATGTGTTATCTTTATCGCATTATTATCTCTTTTACTTGCATTAAATCAAAATTCTAAAGTTCTCTCTTTAGTTTCATACGCATGGGCAGGCTTTGGAATAATATTTGGCCCAGCAGTTATTTCTGTTCTATATATTAAAAATGTACACTCTAAGAGTATTTTAATTGGAATGATATTTGGAATGTTAGTATTTTTTAACTGGAAAATATTCCACTTAGATATATATGTCTATGAATTATTACCTGGATTTTTTATAAATTTAATAACCATTTTTATAGTAGAAAAAATATTGTTTAAAAAAAACATTTAAAATAAGATGATGAATTCTTTTAATTATTTTAAAAATTATATTTTTTTATTATATTGACTCTCTTGATTTTTAGCTTTTTTTAAATTTAAATTATTTTCAACATCATTTACAAATTTTTCACCTAATATATATTTCAAAACTGAATGATAAGATTCTATAAAGGGTTTATAATCTTCCTCTTTAAACCCTATAGGATTTTCTCTTCTGAAATAAGGAGATTTAGACATTTTTATATCCATACAAGGTATTTCTGAATCATTCATTGCTAAATAATCATTTTTTTTATTAGGAACAAATATATATAATAAATTATCTTCATCTAAAATAACTTCTAAAGGATATATAGAGCACCATAGAGGCTTTATATCTATAATTTCTTTCATCTCCATTCCCCTATCTACACAAATTTTATGTAACGCACACAGAGATCTATCTATATGAACACAAGAACAAGTACATCTATCAAAAGTTTTTTTCACATGTTCTTGAGGTATTAACATATCATCATTTTTTATTGAATTTATTATCTCTAATTCTGTTAATCCTTCTTCTTTTAGAATTGAAACTGCTTTTGTCAATTCATCATATTCTTTTAAATTTTCCAATATAATTTTTCTAGATTTTCTATTAAACTCATAAGGAAATTGAATACAACAATTTGTTAAACAATTAAAACAATCAAAATTACTAGGTAAAAGAAAACTTTTTATATCCACTATTGCCTTATATACTTTATTTTTTATTTTTACTTCTGTTGTTATTATATCTACATTATCAAAATACATTTTTATTCGATTTTCTAATTTAGCAGATATTTCAAATTCATTGTGCATAAAATACTTCATTTTTTCTCCTATTTAAAACTAAAATTTTAAAAACCCTTACGAAATAATTTTCATAAGGGTTTTTAATACTCAATTATTATTTAATTAAAAATTATAACACAACTGATTATTTATTTCAATATTTTTATGTTATTTTAAAAATTGATTTAGACACTTCTAAACCCTCTTTTAAAGTTAAACAATAAATTTTAGAATTTATTGTTTTTAAATTTTTAACCCAACTATCATAATTTTCTTTTCCACGAAAGAAATGCATAATACTTCAACAATTAAGTTGCCAATTGTTAATATTTTCTAATTCTGTATGCAATATATATATATTCTCCATATTAACATTTTCTATTTCACCATTTTTCATTTTTATATATATTTTATCTCTTGTCATATGACAACATGAGAAAATCTCATACTCTTGATTAAATACAATATTCATAGATAATGAATCCACAGCACACATAGCATAAAACTCTCTCCCATCAGCTAATTTTATTCTATAATCTGTTGGGGTTGCAGAAATCGGGTATGCACACATTACCTGTGTTTCTTTTAAAATTATTATGTTTTTAAGATATAATTCTTTTGATATTTTTTCAAATTCCGAATATGTTACTTGATTGGTAAAATTCAGTAAATATATCTCTTCCAAAGTTAAAATATTTTTAGAAAGAGATAACCCTTGAAGAATGATTTCTCTACACTTTAATTCTAACTCAGAAAGCTCTTGATAATAACTCACTATAACATCTCCACAAAAGCCTCTAGTCTTGTTCTTAATTGTCCTGTATCAGTAGTTGAATAATCTGTCTCTAATGATATAAATGGAGTAGATAATGACTTCATTATTTCCCCTATACTTCTAGTTTCTACTGCATAGGTATGACATGCTTGTAACACTATTTCAATAACACCATCTACATGATAATCCTCTATTAATTCTTTTAATAAACTTTCTCTTCCTTTATTAGGACTCATTACTGAACAAGGAATAGAAAGATACTTATCTGCTAGGGCTTTCATTGGACTTTCTTTTTCATCAACTAGATGAGCTAAATTTTTAGCACCGCCACAATTTTCATAGGTAACAACAACCGCTCCTACATTTTCTAATTGTTTTATAACTTTATCTGCCACTCCACCCATGGGGCAGCCTGTTATAAGTATTCTAGGAGCAGTTACAGGTATCTTGCTTTCCCCGTTTCTATGAACTTCTCTTAACTGCTCGGTAATTATTCTTAATTTTTCATTTTGTATTTTTTTATCAAATGTATAAATGACACCATTTAAAATAGTATTCATATCATAGCCTGAAATTGGAGGTGGAACTAATTTTCCCAATGAGTAAAACTCTTTTAAAACTTTTCGCTCTTCATTACAAAATACTATTGCATCTCTTACATTGTCATCTGTTATCACTACATTAAATTTTTGCTCTAATTTATTCTTAAATCTATACATCTCTTCTTCCCACATTAATTTCCCATATTTATTATCTTGATCTTGTGGTAGTTGCATAATATAGGTATCTTTTATTTCGCCTAAAAGTTCATACATTTTTTTCTTTCCATCACAAGTTGTTTCACCAACTATAAAATCTGAAAAATACATATACGGACAACTTTCTTTAAGAGCATGACCATAACTTGATTTTATCAATGGACATAAATTTTTAGGTAAATGTTTTTCTGCTTCTGGTATAGTACTCTCACTTATTGAACATAGAGAAACTGGGTAGGCCCCTGCTGCATAAATAAGTTCTTTAGGCGTATAGGTACAAAAAGTTCCCACTATATTATTTCCACTTTCTTTCACATCTTTAACAATTAGAAAACCATTTCTTCTTGCTTCTGCAAATTCTTCAAACATATCTTGTAAATTTATTTTCATAATAATTACCTCCTTTTAACCTCTTAGAGCTTTTTCTAAAAGGATACTCAATTTTTCTCTATTCTCCACATATTCTTTACTATGCTTATCTCTTGATCTAGGAAGGTCTATTTTTAAATCTTCTAAAATTTTTCCTCCATTTTTACTCATTACTACCACTCTATCACTTAAACTAATAGCTTCATCAATATCATGAGTTACCATAACAACTGTTTTTTTAGTTTTTAACCAAAGTGACTCTAATTCCAGTTGAATATCTTGACGCATGTGAAAATCTAGAGCTCCTAAAGGTTCATCCATTAATAGAACCTCTGGTTCACCAGCTAAAGATCTAACAAAAGCAGTTCTTTGTTGCATTCCACCAGATATTTCTCTAGGGAAAAAATTTTCTTTTCCTTTTAATTGACTCATATCTAATAGCTTATCTATTTTTAAATTTTTTTCCTCTTCACTTAGAGATTTGAATCTTAAAGGATAAGCTATATTTTCTTTCACTGTTAACCATGGGAAAAGTGCGTAATCTTGAAACACAAAACCTCTCTCAGAACCTGGTCCCTCTACTTTTTTTTCTCCTAAATGTATCTCCCCAGAATCAGCTTTTTTAAATCCTGCTATTATTGTAAGTAAAGTAGTTTTTCCACATCCAGAAGGACCTAAAAGTGTTACGAATTCACCATTTTTTATTGTTAGATTAATAGAGTCTAATACTTTTGATTTCTTCCCAGAATTCGTAAAACTTTTACAAATATCTTTTAGAACTAAATCCATAACTATGCCCTCCATTTTGTTAATCTATAATTTACATTTTTTAAGATTTTATCTATTCCAACTCCCACTAGAGCGGCTAAAATCATAAGAGCAATCAACCTTTCAGTCTCCATATAAGATTGTGCTTGAACCATTAAGTGACCAAGACCGGCACTTGTTGCGACGAACTCCACTCAAATAACTGACATCCAACCTATCCCAACAGCCAGTCTAGAACCTGTTAAAATATCTGGAATAGCCCAAGGTAAAGTTATATCTAAAAACATCCGTCCTTTACTTGCACCCATACTTTCTGCTGCATAATAATAATTTTTAGGTACGGATTTAACACCTTGAATGGTATTTAAAAGAATTGGGAATACTCCAGAAAGCCCAATTAAAAATATAGTAGGACCATCCCCTATTCCAAACCATATTATAGTTAGCGGTACCCAGGCCATCATAGGGACTTGTCTTATGGCATCTATAAAATTCCCAAATATATATTCCATAGGTTTGAAATATCCCATTAAGAAACCAAAGGTTACTCCTATTACAAATGCAAAACTAAACCCTTTTAAAACTCGTCCCAAAGTAATCATAAGATTTCTCAGCACCTCTACATCTCTTGTGTCGTCCCATAACTTTTCAAATACTAACTCTGGTGCTGGAAGTATTAAACTCTGGTTATAATGTTTTGCCAATAGATGCCAAAGGAAAACTACTAACATAAATGATAAAACTCTATATATTATTTTTTTATATTTTATATCTTTATAAAAATTGGTTTCCAATTGTCCACTCCTTCTATATTTTTATAGTTCCAATTTTTATTTTTGAGAACTTCTGTTTTTTTATTCTGTTCCTCAATAAATTTTTTGTACTTCAAACTATTTTTCATTTTTTTTCGTCCTACTAAAATATAAGAAACATACTCACCATTATAAGGGATAACTCTATACTCCCCTTTCAAATTTTCTAGCATATCATAATTGATAACAGCTGTATCTATTTCTCTTTTTTCCAAAGCATAAATAAGTGCTGTACTAGACAAACTTTTTATTTTTATATTCTCACTAAAATTATTTTTTAGCATTTTATATTGCTCTAATCTTCCTTTTGAATAAAAAATTTCATCTATATCTTGATTTTTGCTTTTTCGAGTCAATATTAATTCACCGTTTACTACTGTTTTTCCTATTATTTCAAACTCTTGATTTTTTTTTAAAAAACTACTTGTTATAACTGGACAAAGAAATGCAAAGTCTAATTTTTTAGAACCTAGTGCCCACTGTGTAGCACTGCTACAACAATCGCCTAATTTTATTATATTTTCTGCATTTTCCTTTGGAAAAAAACAAAATAAACCAATAAAAAAAAATATTATACCTAAAATAAATTTATTCTTCTTTTTAAACATCTAATTCTTTTGCCTTCTTTAACCATTCTTCATAAGACATCCCTTCTGGATAATTAGACGCTACATTTTCTTTAATAAATGTATCAAAATCTCTTAAATTTGCTTTTTTATAGATATCCATATCTACTACTTTTTCAAATGTTACATCTTTTGATGTAAAATTATTCTCCTGAACAAATTTCAACTCATTTCTAATCTCTTTCTCTTTTAAATCCCAAGTTAAAGTTCTTCCCTCTCCAACTGTTTTTTTGTAAATTGTCATAAGAGCTACTTCATAAGGTATTTTATAAGCTTCTGAAAATATTTTTGCTGATTTTATTGGATGGATATAAATATATTCTATGGCCAATTCATGTGCTTTTATCATTTTCACTGCTAATTCAGGATGTTCTGTTATAAATTTCTTATTAAAAGCATAGGCACAACAAATCCCCCATGTCCCATCTGATAGCTTTTTTTCAATACCCATAATTTTACCAACTTTTCTATACTCTGCAAGGGAAGCCCAAGGATCGCAATTTGTAAATCCATCTATTTGACCTCTTTCCAGTGCTAAAACTTGATTAGGACCTGAATCCATATCTATTGCTTTATAGGCTTTTCCTTCTCTTGGAATCTTTAACTCATCAGCTATTTGCATCCATGCAGTATCATCTTCAGGTTCTGTTCCAATAGCTAATGTTTTTCCTATTAATTCTTGTGGTGAATTTATTTTGTTTGAAACTACTAAATAAAAAGAACCACCCTTATGATTATTAGCAGCTACTACTAAAGGTACACCTTTTTCTGATGATTTAAATACACTATTTATACCTATATAACCTACATCCATTCTTCCTGCTACCATAGCTTGTGGAACTTTTCCATTTCCAGTAACTACAACATCTAGTCCCAAATCTTTATATATTCCTGTCTTTTCTGCTACTGGTGCAGCAGTCATATGGTCACAATTATAATAACCTAAATTTATTTGATAATTATCCTTTGCAAATACAACCCCTTTATTTAAAATAAATGAACTTCCTAAAACTATCGTGAACAATATTTTTTTTAACAACATCCTTCCATTCCCTCCCCAAATATATCTATTACTTCCATATTTTCTAATTGATAAATTCCATATCCTATATTTTCTTCTTTATAACCTGAGATTATAAATTCTATTATTCCATCTTTATTAAAATCGGTAAATTGAATTTCCTGTCCTTCTAAGGGTGCTGATTTTTTTTCAGTGAATTTTATTTTAGAGTTACTATCTCTTTTCCCAACTACGAACCAATAGTTTCCTTTTATTTTGTATATTATTACAACTTCTTTCTGCAAATCCACATCTAAATTTTCTTCTTTAGCTAAAATAATTTCTATATCTGAATTTTTTTTCAGTTCTTCTATGATTAATTTTTCTTCTATAAATCCTTCTTCTTTTATCTTACTTTTTTTCAATTCCCATTTGTATAATGAAAAACCCGTAAATAAAATAAATAAAGTAAAAATTAATCTTTTAATTTTTTTATTCCCCATTTTTTTTCACCAGTTCTTTTAAATCTTCTACCCAACCTCTTAATCCAAAAATTATAATAAATATAGAACAAATTAGCTTTAACCATTCGGGGGCTTTAAATATTAAAAATTTAATACTCTCCATTTCACCACCTAATCTATTGAAAGATATAACGGGAATAAAATTTTCACCAATTAATAGATTTGTTAAATAACCAACTATTAATGACGAAATTATCATAATACTACCATAAAGTAATGACGCTCTTTTTCCTATTAACTTCCATATACTTATAAGTTCAGGTAAATTTGTTCCTGTCCCACCTATTAAAAAAGTTAATGCAACACCAGGAGAAGCTCCACTAGCTACTAGAGCTGCTATAAAAGGAATATGACCCACTGCACATACATAGGATATAGCTGCTATTACACTTATACTTCCAAGTGATAACAAGCCAGGCGACCCTAAATACTCATTTAAAAAACTTTTCGGGAAAACAACAAATAAAAAACCACCCATTAGCATACCTAATATTACATATTTTCCAACAATTGAAGAAAGTTCATTAAAACTCCACTTCATTCCTGAAATGATTTTATCTTTAAAAGTTTCTTCTGCTACTTCTAACTCTTGTAATTTTAAATTTTTAACTCCACCATATGGAGAAATGATTTCACTTCCACCAAATTTATTTCCAAGAACACCAGCTACTACGGGAATAACAAATCCTGAAATAACATATATAAGAGTAATTTTAGGACCTAAAAGACCATAGGATAAAATCACTGCTGCTGGATTTATCATGGGAGTTGCCGTTATAAAGGCTAGTACAGGTCCTAAATATGCACCTGAATAATACAGTCCTATTCCAAGGGGTATAACACCACAACTACAAATGGGAAGCATCATACCTGAAATTGTACTTTTTAAAAGAGCAGAAATTTTCTTATTCCCCAAAGATTTTTGCATTATTTCAGGATTCAATGTATATCTCAAAATTCCTGCTACTATAAAACTCACCATTAACCATAATGATGAGCTATTTAATAAATTAAATGCTATTTTAAAAATTTTTTCTATAAAATTAAAAAAATCCATTATTCCCCTTTATCTAAAATATATTTATTTAATTCTTTTTCTATACTATCTTGATTTAAATTAGTTATTTTTATTTTTTCATTAATAATTAAACAACTTTTCAATACATTTCCATATTTTTTTATGTATTCAAGATTTTTATTGCCTTTATATACTACAAAAGTAATTTTATCCTCATATTTTTTTAAAAAAGTTTCCACGAAACTTAAATATTTATTGCATCATGCACATACATCTATAAATTCAACTAATATTTTCTTCATATTTAATCTCCTCTTTAATTTTGACAAACAAAAAATCCCCCTCAAAGAGTGGCTTAAAAATGTCAAATGAAAAATTTTTATTTCTGCTACACTTAGCATTATTTTTTAATTTAAATGAAAATTTTGAACGGTTTTTGATGGGATTAAACGGATTTGAATGAATTGTATTTGTATTTATATTTTCATTTATTTTCTCTTAGCCTAAGAGTTCTTTTTATTCAGTTTTTTCAATTCATAGTTAATCCCTCCTAAATTTATATTTTTTCTTACTAATTGTTATTTTACATAAAAACACAAAAAAATTCAACATTTTTTTCATTTTTCATACATTTTTTCATAAAAATTTTTTTTAACCTTATTTTTATTGACTATTTTTTTTCTAAATGTTAGCATTATTTATTAATATATATATAAATTTGGAGGAAATATGAAAAAAATAGGAATAGATATAGGATCTACAGCTACTAAAGTTGTTATTTTTAATGATGAGAAGTTAATTAAATATTTTTCAGTTCCCAGTGGATGGAGCAGTGTGGAAACTGCAAATAATATAAAAAAAAAATTAGAAAATGATGGTTTAGATTTTTCTAGCTATAAAGTTATTGCAACTGGTTACGGACGAATTTCTGTTCCTTATGCAGATAAAACACTCACTGAGATAACATGTCACTGTAGAGGAGTTCAATATCTTACAAAAGAAAAAAATATTACTATAATAGATATTGGAGGACAAGATACAAAAATAATCCAAGTCAAAGATGGAAATGTTAATAATTTTATTATGAACGATAAATGTTCTGCTGGAACAGGTAGATTTATCGAAGTTATGGCTAATAGTTTAGGTGTTGATTTAGATACTCTCTATTCTCTTGCCAAAACTGGAAAAGAAGTTCCTATTTCTTCCATGTGCACAGTTTTTGCCGAAAGTGAAGTAATTAGTTTGATGGGATCAGGTGCAAAAAAAGAGGATATAGCAAAGGGGATTATTAATTCAGTAATAAAAAAAGTTTCGGGATTGGCTGGAAAATTTAGCAATGATGACATTTATTTTTTGTCTGGAGGACTTTGTTCAAATAATTATTTTTTGGAAGAACTCTCTCTTTATCTTTCAAAAAAAATCATTTCAGACCCACTAGCACGATATGCGGGCGCTATTGGAGCAGCTCTTTCCAACTTTTAAAACCTTTGTGTTCGGTTTTGAAATTTTTTTATTGACATTATATAGTACTTATGATATAATTTTTTTTGTGATGAAGTTGTTATTTTATTCATATGCAAGACACCTTAAAAAAACACTTATATATATTAATAATTTAAAGTTATATATAACATCTAAAAAAGATACTATTCATGTATCATAAAATTAACCAACAATTCTTTATTTTGTGCAGACTCTGATAACTAGTAGCCCCCCTTCTAGTTAAAAGAGTCTGTTTTTGTTTTAAAAAAACACACTTTTTCGTTTATTAAATATTTTTCAAAAATATTTTAAATTTGAACTTATCACCTTTTACAATGGACTCTGTATACTCTATAACTTTTTCATTTTCATAGGTAATTCTTTCTACTTTCATAGCAGGTTTCCCTAATTTTTCTTCTAGATAAGAACTCACTTTTTCTTCTGTTACTACTACTGAGAATACTTCAGTTGCATAATCAAGTTTTACTTTATATTTCTTTTTTAAATAATTATATAGACCATCTTTTTCTATTTTTAATGAATCTAATTTTTCAAACCTTTTAATTGGTAAATAACTCTCTTCATAAATTATAGCTTCATTATCAGAATATCTTATTCTTACAAGTTTATGAAGATTTTCTTCTTCACTACAGTTAAACTGTTTCCCTAAATACCCTGTACATCTTATTATTTCCGAACTCAAAACTTTAGACGTAGCTTTTCTCCCCATCTTTTTTATTTGATCTCCAAAGCTATAAAATTTTTCTAATGTTTGTTCTATTTTTTTAGGAGCAATAAAAGTTCCTTTTCCTTGAACCTTATAGATGTATCCATCTTTTTCTAATATTCCAATCGCTTGTCTTACTGTTGCACGACTTATTTCATAAATCTCACACAATTCTCTTTCTGTTGTCAGTTGACTATTTTCTTCTAATCCTCCTTCTTCTATTTCATTCAAGATTATATCAACTAATTGGTAATATAGTGGTATTCTACTATTTTTATTTATTCTGCTCACAACAACTCCTCATTTTTATATATTTTTTTACATAGTTTAACACTTTTTAATTTCAATGTCTATATAATATAAGAAAAGACATTTCTAACTAAATGTCTTTTCTTAATTTTTTTATATTATTTTTTATCAACTTAAAATTTTAATATTTATATTTTTTATTAGCCCTTCCATAGTTTCAAGACTTCCTAATCCTTCTGAAAAAGCAGTAGCACTTCCTGAAGCTACTCCATATCTGTAAGCTTCGCTCAAGGTACCGTATTTTATTAATCCATATACTATCCCTGCTACCATAGAGTCTCCAGCACCTACGGTACTAATCATTTCCCCTTTTGGTATACCACTTCGATAGTTTAATTCTTTTGTTATTAATATGGATCCTTTTGCTCCTAATGAAATTAAAACATTCTCTGCTCCTAAATCTTGCAACTCTTTTCCTGCTATTAAAAGCTCCTCAATAGTCTTAATTTTTCTATTAAAATATTCTTCTAGCTCTATTAGATTCGGTTTAACTAAAAATACTCCATTTCTTAAAGCTAAATCAAAAGCTTTACCTCTAGAATCCAATATAACCTTTACTCCTTTTGGTAATTTTGAAATTATTTCATTATATATGTTTTCATTTAAACTACTTGGAACACTACCTGATAAAATTATAATATCATCTTTTTTTATTTCCATTAATTCTTTTAAAAACTCTTCTTTTTTTCCTAGAGAAATATTTGGAGATTTCCCAGATATTTCTGTTTCTAATCCATTATTATTTATTTTTATATTTATTCTAGTATTCTCTTCTAATTCTACAAATTTGTATTCTATATCAGATTTTTTTAAAGTTGTTTTCATATACTCACCTGTAAAACCACCAACAAAACCTAAAGCAACAGAATTAATTTTAAAATTAGCCAATACTTTTGATACATTTATTCCTTTTCCTCCTGGCAAGGTATACGCTATATCTGGTGAATTTAATTCCCCTTCTTTAAAGTCTTCAAACCCTAAATAATAATCAACTGCTGGATTTAGTGTCACTGTATAAATTTTAGCTTCATTTTTTTTCATTAATATCACAACCTATTTTTATAGATAAAATGCTTATAATTTTATCTAATTTATTTTTACTATTTTATTGATGGTTTTAAAACTCCTATTAATACAGCTGTTATTATGGAACCAATAACTACTGAAAATAAATACATTCCAGGATTTGTTATAATAGGAAGAACAAAAAGTCCTCCATGTGGCGCTGGTAATAGACAACCTGAATAAAGTGCCATTCCTCCAGCAAAAGCTGAACCTATTATTGATGCTGGAATAACTCTCATAGGATCTGATGCGGCGAATGGGATAGCTCCTTCTGTTATAAACGAAGCTCCCATTATATAGCAAATCACTCCCGCTTCTCTCTCTTCTGTTGTAAATTTCTTCTTAAATATAGTTGTTGCTAAAGCAACTCCTAGTGGCGGTACCATTCCACCTGCCATAACAGCAGCATGAGGTGCATAATTTCCCGTAGCAATTGCAGCTATACCAAATGTAAAAGCCGCTTTATTTATAGGTCCACCCATATCTATTGCCATCATTCCACCTAATATTACTCCTAATAGTACTAAATTACCTGTTCCTAAATTCTTTAAAAATTCTGTCATTCCATTATTTAAAAAAGCTACTGGTTCTATTATAAGACCATACATTAAAAGACCAGTGAAAAAAATTCCAAATAAAGGATATAATAATACAGGTTTTAAACCTTCCAAAGAAGAGGGGAGTTTTTCGAAAACTTTTTTTAGCCCAAGAACAATATAACCACCTAAAAATCCTCCAATTAATCCACCTAAAAATCCACCACCATTATTTGTAGCTATAAGACCTGCAACCATTGCAGGAGCAAACCCTGGTCTATCAGCTATACTCATACCTATAAATCCTGCTAGTACTGGAACCATTAAGAAAAATGCATTTCCGCCACCTATATCCATAAGCATCTTAGCTAGGGGATGAAAACTCTCATGAGATGAATCTGCTGCTTTTATACCAAAAATAAATGAAATTGCGATTAATATTCCCCCACCTACAACGAATGGTAACATATTAGATACACCATTCATAAGATGTTTATATAATCCTTTTCTTTCAGAAGAGCTTGTAGATTTATTTTTTGTTGCTGTTCCTTGGTATAGCTCAGCTTTTTTCTCCATTGCTCTTAATATCAGTTCTTCTGGTCGTTTTATCCCATCTTTAACAGGTACTATATCTACATTTTTATTTTTAAATCTTTCCATCTCTACAGCTGTATCTGCAGCAATAATAATTCCTTTCGCCATTCTTATTTCTTCTTCTGTTAATCTATTCTTTACTCCAGTAGACCCATTTGTTTCTACTTTTATTTTCACTCCTAAACTCTTAGCCTTCTTTTCTAAAGCACTAGCTGCCATATATGTATGAGCGATTCCAGTTGGACAACCTGTAACTGCTAAGATGTCGTATTTTTCATCTCTATTATTTTCTTCTTTTTCTTCTGTTTTATGATTTAATAGAATATTCAATACTTCATCTTTGGTTTCTGAGTTTAGTATTTTATCTATAACTTCATCTTCCAATAAAGTTGTTGTAAGTTTTGAAAGTGTTTCTATATGTGAATCTGTTGCACCCTCTGGAGCTGCTATCATGAATATCATTGTTGTTGGCTCTCCATCTAATGATTCATAGTCAATTCCATTTTTAATTCTCCCAAAAGCTATACTGGGAACTATTACTGTTTTACTTTTTGCATGTGGAACTGCAATTCCTTCTTCTAAACCAGTTGAAGATTTCATTTCTCTTTTCATAATTTCTTTTTTAAATTCTTCTTTATCTGTTATTTTTTTTTCATTGAAAAGCATAGTTACTAATTCTTCAATAGCTTCTTCTTTATTTTTTGCTTTTAAATCAAGATTAATCAAATTTTTTGTTATCATTTCTTTCAACATTTTTAAAGTCTCTCCCTTTATTTTTTATTTTTAATCAGTTATAAGTTCACCACATTCTAAAGTAGCAAATGTAATAAAACTTTCCTCTTTAAATTTTGAACTATCACATAGAAAAAATACTTTTATACTATTTTCTATTGCACATTGTTTTACAATAGCTTCTTCACTATCTGGTGTTCCATAGCCTTTTTCATTTACAGAATTAGCACCTATAAAAGCTTTATCAATATTATATTTTTTTAGGGATTCCACTGCTGAAAATCCAACTATTGCACTGGTTTTTTCTTTTATTTTCCCTCCTATAAGATATGTTTCAATACCATATTTTAATAGCTCTGGAATATGGCTAATTCCATTTGTTAATACCTTAACTTTTTTTTCTTTGAGGTATTTTATCATTTTTCCAACTGTTGTCCCTGCATCTAAATAGATAATATCTCCATTCTTTACATATTCTACTGCTTTTTTCCCAATTGACTCTTTTCCTTCTATGTTTATTTTTTCTTTAGAAGTTATATCGTGTTCATATTCTTTTATTAAAATAGCCCCACCATGAATCCTTTTAATTTTACCTTTAATTTCAAGTTCATTTAAATCTCGTCTTACTGTCGCTTCTGAAATGTTCAAATCTTTTACTATCTCTTTTAGTTTAATATTATGTTTTTTTTGTAACTTATCCATAATGAGTTTTTGTCTCTCTATATTCAGCATTTTTATCACCCTTTTTATTTTAGCATGACACCACAAATAAAACAATCATTTTCTTTCATTTTCTTTCATTTTCTTTCATCATTTCATTTTAAATTAAAAAAAGTCTAGCTAAAATTAGCTAGACTTCCTTTATTATCAATTTTTTATTTAATTTTTATTTAATTTCACAAACAATTTACCTTTTGTAAAAATAATTACAGCTACTAAACATAAGATAAAAGTCATAAAATAAATACTTTGAACAGTATATTTATCAAGTATCATTCCTGCTAAATACTGTTGGATAGTTCCACCTAATGTCCCTGCTGCCATAAATGTTGTTATAGCTGTAGATATTGTTTTTTTAGGTACGATTGTTTTTACATAGGCAGATGCCACTGCAAAAAATATCCCCACGGAAGCTCCTTGAAGAAGAAAAGTCCCAGCTACTATATTTGGATATGGTAATATATAATATAAAAACCATCTCCCTATAAAGATTAACCCTGAAAATATAAGTAAATTTTTAGTCCCATATTTTTCAGAACCACGTGCTGCAAGATTCATAAATGGAACCTCACTCATTGTCAATAAAAGAACTACTATTCCAAAAAATGTAGTTCCTCCTCCTATAGTTGTAAAATATCTAGCAAAGAATACTCCATGTACATTTATTGTCCCTAATATTATCAATGTAAAAAATAAAAAATACATATAATCTTTATTTTTTAAAAGAAGCTTAATATCGTTAAAATTAGCTTTTTCCGATTCTTTAACTTCTATCTTATCTAAATTTAAAAGAGTAATCACTGTAACTACTGCGGATATTAAAGTAACTATTAAGAAACTTTTTTCCCCAAAAGAAGATATTGTTTTTCCAGAAATAAAACAACCTACTGCAAAACCAATAGAACCCCATAATCTTAATTTCCCAAATGAATATGTAGTACTTACTGCTAAACTATCAACAAGTGGCATTGTCCCAAAAATTGTAATAGAATACACCACAAAAACAATAAAAGCTATTTGAGTTGTAAGGAACATATAAAATACTGAAACCACCAATCCAGTAACTAACATTAAAAAAACTAAAAGTTCTTTTGTTTTTTTAGTTTTGTCTGCTAACACTCCCAGTAAAGGTTGAAACAACATAGCTATTAATGACCCAGAAGAAAAAATTAATCCTGTTGTTTTTCCATCTATTCCTATATGCTCAAATAAATTAGCAAAAAAAAACAAACTTCCTCCAAAGGTAAAATAAAACATAAAATAAAGCATTGATAATTTGACCATTTTTTAACACATCCTATTTTTTATAATTCATATATTGTACCATTTTTTTTAACTTTTTAATAACTTTTTTATTTTATATTTGTTATCTTATTTTAAATGTCAAAAAAAAATGATTATAGATAAAATAAGACATCTATAATCATTTTTGATACATATTTTTATTTTATTAAATTTAATTTTCGTTATATATTTCTTTAGAAAATAAAGTTATTATTTTTTTTCCTGGAATAAATACTACAACGGCAATTCCACATAGGATAAAAAACATAAAATAAATACTTTCAATTCCATATTTATCTAAAATATTTCCTGAAATAAGCTGTAATATTGTTCCACCCAATGTTCCTGCAGCCATAAATGTTGTTATCGCTGTGGAAATTGTCTTTTTAGATACAATGGTTTTAATATATGCCGAGGCTAGTCCAAAGAAAATCCCAATGGAAGCTCCTTGAAGGAGAAAAGTTCCTGCTATAACATTGGGCATAGGAAAGAAATAATAGACACCCCATCTGACTATACACATTACACCAGCCACTACAAGTAAATTTTTACTTCCATATTTAACTGTTCCCCTTGCAGATAAATTCATAAAAGGAACTTCACTCATTGTTAATAAGAAAACAACTATTCCAAAAAAAGTTGTATTTCCACCTATTTTAGTAAAATATATTGAAAAATAACTATTATGTGCATTAACAACACCTAAAATTATAATTGTAAACATTAAGAAAACCAAATAATCTGGATTTTTCATTAAATTTTTTATATCCTTGAAATTAGCTTTTTCTGATTCCTTGACATCTATTTTTTCTAAACTCATAATAATAACTATCGTTGAAATAGCTGCTATTAAAGTTACTATTAAAAAACTTTTATTTCCAAATAATGATATACTTTTCCCCGAAATAAAAGACCCTGCTGCAAAACCAATAGAACCCCATAATCTTAATTTTCCAAAAGGATATGTAGTGCTTACTGCTATTCCGTCAATAAGAGGCATAACTCCAAATACAGCCATGGAATACAAAACAAAAATTATAAAAGACATTTTCACATTTGAATAAAAGTAAAAAACTATACTCATTATTCCTATAGCTAACATAAGACTAGATAAAATTTCTTTATTTTTTTTCGTCTTATCAGCTAAAATTCCCATCAAAGGTTGAAATAACATTGCAATTAAGGAGCCTGAAGAAAAAATTAATCCCGAAGTTTTTCCATCTATTCCAATACTAGAAAATAAATTTGAAAAATAAAGTAAACTTCCACCTAAAGTAAAATAAAATATAAAATATAATTCAGATAATCTAAGCATTTTTTCTCCACTTCCTATGTTTTTAATACATTATAGCACTTTTTAAACACAATTTAAAATCTTTTTTTATTTTTTTTAAATTTATTCTATTTTAATACTAATATTACTGAAAAACCTGCAAAATTAATGCACAGCTTATTCCCATTGCTTACTATATAACTCTTTATAATACCCATTTTTAGATAACAATTCTTCCGAATTTCCTTTTTCTATTATTTCGCCATTTTTTATTACTAAAATAGTATCTGCATCTTTTATAGTTGATAACCTATGTGCTATTACAAAATTTGTTCTTCCTTTCATTATATTTTTCATAGCTTTTTGAAGTAATAACTCTGTTCTTGTATCCACTCCACTTGTAGCTTCATCTAATATTAAAAATTTAGGGTTATAAACCAAACAACGAGCAATAGTTAACAATTGTATTTGTCCTCTGGATAAACTATTATTTTCCTCACTTATAATCGTTTCATACCCTTTTGGTTGTTTTATTATAAATTCATGAATACAGGCAATTTTACAAGCTTCTTCTATTTTTTTTAAACTTATATTTTCATGTCCATAAGAAATATTTTCTCTTATTGTACCAGAAAATATCCATGTATCTTGCAATACCATTCCAAAAAGTTTCCTTATATCATTTTTTTTATAATTAGCTATATCTAAATTATCAATTAAAATTTTCCCAGAATTTATATCATAAAATCTCATTAATAAATTTACTAGTGTTGTCTTTCCACTTCCAGTTGGACCTACTACTGCTACTGTTTTTCCAGCCTCAATAGAAAAATTTAAATTTTTTAATATTAATTTTTCATTTTCATAAGAAAAGTTCACATTTCTAAATTCAATATTACCTTTTATCTGCTCTATATTTATTTTTTTCTCTCCTAGTTCCTTTTCCTCTTCTTTATTTACAAGGGAAAAAACTCTTTCTGAACTTACTAAAACAGATTGAATAGTACTTAAAATCTCTCCCAAACTTCCTAGAGGTCTATTAAATATTTTAGAATATATTATAAAACTTGAAAGTTCTCCTAGTGTCATTTTCCCCTGCACTAAATAAATCGTACCCATTAAAACTATTATAGAATATCCAACATTTCCAACAAAATTTAAAGTGGGGTAATTTAATCCTGCTAAATAATATGCCGATATTGCATTTTCTTTATATACATTATTTAGTTTTTCAAATTTATCTATTACATCTTTCTCCTTTCCAAAGGATTTTATTTCTGAAAATCCAGTTAATACTTCCTCCACATGACCACTTAATTTCCCTAAATAACTTTGCCTTATTCTCATCCGTTCTTTACTTTTAATTATTATTTTTTTCAAAAAGAATATAGCTACTCCAAAAATACCAACTTGAATTAATGTTAAAAGTGGACTTATACATATCATAACTATAAATGTTATTAGTACTGTTATAATACTTACAACTCCTTCATTTATAACACTTACCAAAGAACTACTTATATTGTCTGTATCTGTTATAGATGTACTTAATATATTTCCATGAGATGTTTTATCATAAAATTTTAAAGGATAGTTATGTAATTTTTTTATAATATTTTCCCTCATAGAATAGACAATACTCTCTGATATTGTAATTAATTTCAAACTTTTTCCAATGTTAATAAAAGTACCTATAAAATAACTACATAGTAAAATAATAAGAATTTTAATGAAATTTATCTTATCAGCTATATCAATATTGATTTTTATTAAATTTATAGCTTTCCCTATTAAATATGGACCTAAAATTATGAATCCATTTCCTAGAATAGTTAATATTACAATAATTAGAAACTCATTCTTATATAAAATCAAATATTTTGAAAGTTGTATCCATGAAGATTTTTTCTGATTATCTTTCATCTCCATTTTTTTTCACCTCCATTCTTATATCTTGAGATTCACATATCTCAATGTATATTTTACAATTTTTTAGTAGCTCTTCATGTGTTCCGATTCCTACAATTTTCCCGAAATCCAAAACAACAATTTTCTGAAAATTCTTAATTGATAAAATTCTTTGAGATATTAGAATAACAGTTTTATCTTTATTTCTTTCAAATAAAGATTTCTTTAATTGCGATTCTGTTATAAAATCTAGTGCACTAAAACTATCATCTAATATTAAAATATTACTTTCTTTCACCAAAGATCTAGCAATAGCAATCCTTTGTTTTTGACCACCAGAAAAATTAAGACCGCCTTTTTCTACTATTGCCTCCCCTTTTTCATGAAAACTTTCTAAAAAATCTTTGAGCTTTGTCTCTTTTACAATTTCAGCTAATTCTGAATCACCTATATCTTTGTCACCCCATCTTAAATTTTCATTTATAGTTCCTGAAAATAAAAAGTTTTTCTGAGCAATAATGCTTATATTTTTCCTAAGTTTTTTTATATCCCATTCCTTTATATTTTTTCCTAAAATCACCAGTTCGCCCTTTGTAGGTTCATAGAATTTTGGAATTAAATTTATTAGAGAAGTTTTTCCAGAGCCTACTCCTCCTATAATAGCAACTTTTTCCCCTTCTTTTATACATAAATTTATATTTTCCAATACTAAAATTTCATTATTCATATAAGAAAAACTTACATTTTTAAACTCTATAATATAAGGATTCTTTTTCTGATTATTTTCATATTCTAATAATCTACCATCCTCTTCCAATGTTTCGTTTAATACTTCATTTATTCTTTTTACCGATATAGATGTCCTACCCCAAATTGAAAATAGAAATGATAGTGCCCCTAATGTCATAAGTAACATGTTAAAATAATTAACAAAAGCTATTATTTCACCGATTTCCATATTTTTTTTGTTAACTTGATTCATTCCAATATATAAAATTAAAATTATACCACTATTTAAAAGTAAAATAAGTAACGGTATTTTTTTTGCTATAATACCCTGTGCTTCTATACTATGATATTTAAAGTTTTTATTTTTTTCATCAAATTTTTTTTCTTCATATTCATTTTTTGAAAATGATTTTATAACTCTTACTCCATTTAAATTCTCTCTTAATATCACCGTTAACAAATCTAAACTTTTTTGAACTTTTTGATATATAGGCATGGATTTTTTCATATAATACCATACAAAAAAAATAGCTAATGGAACTATTATTAATATAATTGATGATATTTTTGGATTTATTATATAAGACATAACAATAGCACCTATCCCTATCATAATCCCTTTCAAGCCCATTCTTATGCTTATTAATGTCATTCTTGAAACTTGTTCAATATCCTTTGTCACTCTTATTATTAAAGAACTTTCTGTATATTTATTAATTTGAGAAAAAGTTAAAAACTGTGTCTTTATGAAAAGTTTTTCTCTTAAATCTCCTCCAATTCCTTCAGCTGCTCTCACCGAATAAAAGTTACATAAAATTGCACAACCATAACTTGCAATGGCTATTATAATCATTAAACTACCCAATTTTATCATATAGTTAAAATCTTTATTTATTAATCCTTTATCTATTATTTTAGCCATAATAAATGGTAATAACAATTCACCTACTGATTCTAAAGTTTTGAAAAACATCCCTAAAATTATTTTTAACTTATATTTTTTAAATATTTCTAACATTTTTAAACACCTACTTGCTCTATATTTTCAATTAAATTTTTATTTTCACATATATTTATTGTTTTTTTTATCCAATATATATAACCATTTTCAAGTTTAAACTGAATTGGATATACTTCTACTCCTAATTCCATAGCTTTATAAAAAGTTTCACTAAAAATTGGATCTGTCTCCCATTTGGGCTCAAAAGTCTCTGAATCTCGTAAAACAATAAGGACTATAGCTGCTCTATTTCCTTGTTTTTTTAATTCTATAAGTTCATTTAAATGTCTAGTTGCCCTTATGCTAGGTGCATCTGGAAATGTTGCTACTTTATTTATAGAAAGAGATACTCCTTTTGTTTCTACCCATATTTTTTCATTATTTTTTTCTATTAAGTAATCCAGTCTACTCTCGCCGTATTTCACCTCTGCCTTTATCTTATCTATTTTTCCAAAGGGTGAGATTTCAAAATCATTAAACAATATATCTGTAATATATCTATGGAAAGATGAAT
Organism: uncultured Fusobacteriaceae bacterium; assembly: GCA_947072665.1. Lineage (GTDB taxonomy): Bacteria > Fusobacteriota > Fusobacteriia > Fusobacteriales > Fusobacteriaceae > JAGNZR01. The sequence continues at coordinate 26,687 of CAMTIW010000019.1, forward strand.
TAATAAGTATCTCTTCATTATCCCTAGAAAGTGCTGCTATCATATCCCACTCTGTTTTTCTTTTTGTTAAATCTTTAGCTTTTCTCAAAAATATTTTATTATTTTCAAATAAAAGTTCCTTCAATCTTCCAGAATCATGGACATGTGTTATTACAGTTTCTCCTGTATTTAGTTTTACTTTTGCTATAAATCTATTAGGTCTTTCTAAAAAAAATCCTTCCTCATTTATATCTATTTTATAAATAAATTTTTTATTCAATTTTTTCCCCTTTTTTAATTTTTCTAAATTTTAACCTATTTTTAAGAATTTTCATAGCATATTGTTATTATAAAATATTATATTCTTTTATTTTGAAAATATTTTTCCATTTAATTAAAAATAAAAATTTATTTCTAAAAAAGATTGTTTTTTTTATTATTATTGTGTATAATTAAAATATAACAAAATTTACGGGGGCAAAATGAAAAAATTAAATTTAACAAACAGAATTTTTATTGGACTTATCAGTGGAATTATACTAGGAATAATTATGCATAACTTTGCAGAAGTCCCTTTTATAAAAACATATATAATAAATTTCACCTTCCATTTCATGGGAAATATTTTTATAAGAAGTATTAGAATGTTAGTTATTCCACTTGTTATTTTTTCTTTAATTTTAGGAGCTTCAGGTATAGAAGATGTTTCTAAACTTGGTCGAATAGGAATAAAAACTCTTATTTTTTATCTAGGCACTACATCTATCGCAATTGTGATTTCATTATTTGTAGGTAATTTCATCAATCCTGGTTTAGGAGTACATCTTTCAGCCATTGAAAATACCACGGTCACTATTAATCATTCTAAATCTTTTGTGGATATTCTTCTTGGAATGATACCTGTAAACCCTATTGAATCTATGGCAAAAGGGGAAATGTTATCAATAATTACATTTTCTATAATAATAGGGGTTGCAATATCTCTTTTAAATGATAAAATAACTATAATAAGAAAAATAATTTCTGAAATCAATATAGTTAATCTAAAACTGGTAGAAATGGTTATGCTTATTGCACCATTTGGAGTATTTGGTCTTATAGCTAAAACTTTTGCTACTTTAGGATATGCAGCTATTATTCCAATTTTTAAATACCTCATAGCTGTTATCATTGCTCTTTTATTACATGCTCTTATCACTTATCAAGGACTTTTAGTTTTTGTTGCGAAATATAATCCTTTAGTATTTTTTAAAAAATTCTCACCAATTATGATATTAGGTTTTTCAACATCTTCAAGTGCTGCTTGTCTTCCTTCATCTTTAAAAACTATGGAAGAGGATTTTGGAGTCTCTACTACGGTTGCAGCTTTTACTCTTCCTTTGGGAAATACTATTAATATGGATGGAACTGCTATTATGCAAGGTGTTGCTACAATTTTTATTGCACAAGTATATGGAATAGACTTAACTATGGGGAACTATATAACTATTATATTAACAGCTACTTTAGCTTCCATTGGTACTGCAGGTGTACCTGGTGTTGGCGTTATTATGTTAGGAATGGTTTTAACAGAAATTGGTCTTCCATTAGAAGGAATAGGATTAGTGATGGGAATTGATAGGGTAGTTGATATGTTCAGAACAGCTATCAATGTAACTGGAGATGCAGTTTGTACATTAGTTATTGCTAAAACAGAAAACGATATTATTGAACCTTTAGAAAATATTATTTCCAAATAATAATCTATATTTTAGACAATTGTAAAAGTCATATTTTTTAAGATAAAAAAATTCGAATTTTTAA
>CAMTIW010000020.1 GCA_947072665.1 uncultured Fusobacteriaceae bacterium
TTGAGCTTAATTTTTATTTTTATACTTTACTAAAAAAAAAATATTTATCTAATAAAAATGTCATTATTTTAAATGAAAATGTTGAAAATTTAAATCAAATTTTAATTTCATTAAAAATCTATAAAGTTGACTATATTATTTCAGGGCTACCTCTTCTTAATTTTCCTGAAAACATAAGAAATAAACTTTTTGAAGATATTAAATTATTTTTAAATAAAAAATTTATTTTATTCCAATATACAAAACTTTTAGAAATTGACATGAAAAAATTCTACACTATAATAAATCGGGATCATGTAATTCTTAATTTTCCGCCAGCTTATGTTTATGTTATGAAGTAAAATATTATATATGTCAACTGATGATGTCAGGATAATTTGAAAAAATTTCATCTACACCTATTTTTTTTAAATTCATTGCTATATCATAACTATTAACTGTATAGACTGCAACTTTAAGATTATTTAAATGTGCTTCTTCTACTAATTTTTCATCCACATACTCACTGGAAATATTTATAGATACAGGATTTATTCCTGTATTTTTGATATACTCAAACATATTTACAATATCATACTCAAATAACATCCCCATAGGTATATTTTCATCTAATTTTCTATATTCTAAAAGTGATTGATGATAGAATGAAGATATTATTATATTATTAAAATTTTTATATTTTTCTAAAATTTTATATACCTCTTGAGCTATTTTAACTGTATTTTTTTTATCTGGTTTAAACTCTATATTCAATTTTATATTTTCAGGTAATATTTTAATAACATCTTCCAAAGTAGGAATTTTTTCATCACAAAAACTTTTATTGAACCAAACTCCTGAGTCTAATTTTTTTAATTCTTCTAGACTAAATTTTTCCAATCTACCTTTCCCATTAGTTGTTCTATCTAATGTATCGTCATGCATTACCATGACCACTCCATCTCTACTTAATTGTACATCTAATTCTATCCCCTTAGTTCCTAAGTCTATAGCTTTTCTAAAGGCTATCAATGTGTTTTCTGGAGCTAAAGCACTGGCTCCTCTATGTGCATAAACAAACATATCTATTCAACTCCTTTATTATTTAATATTTTTTTCTTTATTATTAAAATTTAAAATTCCAGATCCTAATGTTATTCCCAATGAAAAATTAATAAGTGCTATTCCTAATATAATTTCAATTATACTTAATAATTCTGTTATAAAAATTGCTGGTGTTACATCACCATATCCAACTGTTGTTAAGGTTATAAAACTAAAATAAACATGCTTAAAATAATAGTATAAATCCTTTTGATTATAATTAATACCGTTAAAAGCAGGTGCACTAGACCAGGTACTAATAACTGTATATAAAGATCCGAAACTAATAGCTAAAGTTATATATAATGAAAAAGTAACAAATAAATCTTTACTTTTAATTTCTCTTTTTTTCAAAAATACATCCATGAAAGTATAGTCAAAAAGTATATAATGACTATAAAATAATAGTATTAAATTAAGACCATTCACTAATTTTACAATATTAAATCCTTCCACCATATTTAAACCATCTCCATCTAAAAAGGTATTGAAAATAGGGAGGAAAATTAAATAATAAAAAATCATTCCCAGAGCCTTCATAGGTCCATCTTTTAAGAAAAGATCTTTTTTCAAAGATAACACTATCGGCATCATATTAAAAAATAATACTGGTATAAAATAAAAAAAATTGACTCCTATTTTTTCTTTTTCTGAAAAAAATAAATTTTTTAATTCTAAAACAATGGGAATTAAAATAGAAATAAATAAAATGAAAAGTGAATACTTAAAAAAAAATATTCTGTTCTTTTTTGAAAATAATTTCTTATTAAAATGCATGACCTCAACTCCAAATATTAATAAATATATTATATCATATTGAAATAAAAAAAAAATAGTTAATAGATAAAATCTACTAACTATTTTCTGTTATTTTAGTTAAAAGTTTTCAATTAATTTTTTTCTTATCTTTTCTAAAAACAGATATTATCGATATCAATGTCAAAATTAAAAATACAATTGTTATAGGTCTAGTATATAAGAAAGATAATGATCCTTCATACATTAATATTGATTTTCTAAAATTTTCTTCAATCATAGGTCCTAATATAATCGCTAACACTATAGGAGAGTTTGGAACTTTTAATTTAGACAGTATATAACCTAATACTCCAAAGAAAAATGTTATTCCTACATCAAACATACTATTATTCATTGAGAATGAACCTACTGTTGATAGAACAATTATACTTGGAATTAATATTGCTTTAGGTATTTCAACAATTTTACTAAAAAATCTTATTCCAAATAATCCAACAACTAATAATATTATATTACCTAATATCATTGAACTAAATAATCCATAAACAATTTCAGGATTTTGTTCAAATAAAAGAGGACCAGGAGTTAATCCTTGCATAATTAAGGCGCCTAATAAAACAGCAGCAACAGCATCTCCAGGAACTCCTAAAGTTAACAAAGGAACTAATGCACCACCTGTAACACCATTATTTCCAGCTTCTGGTGCTGAAATTCCTTCTAAAGAACCCTTTCCATACTCTTCTGGTGTTTTACTACTTCTTTTAGCTTCATTATAACATACAAAAGCTGCTATATCTGCACCTGCACCAGGTATTGACCCTATAAAAGTCCCTATTATTCCTGATTTTAACATTGTTGGAAAAATCTTCTTCAATTCTTTTAAACTTAAATAATTCTTATCAATTTTTATTTTAGAAGTATCAATTGATTTTTCATCAAATAAATTTTCAATCTGATTAAATGCTTCTGAAAGAGCAAATAATCCAATTAGAACAGGAATAACTGAAAATCCATTTAATAATTCTATTCTATCAAAAATAAATCTAGGATAACTAGTTATAGAGTCCATACCAACGGTTGCTACTAATAAGCCAATTACACCAGAAATTATTCCTTTTAAAAAATTATCTGAAGAAATACTAGCTATTATGGTTAATCCAAAAAGAGCTAATGCGAAATATTCTGGTGCACTAAATTTTAAAGCAAATTTTGCCAATATAGGAGATATAGTTATAAGTGCGATACAACTTATTAATCCTCCTACTACTGATGCAATTGTAGAAGTACTTAAAGCTTTTGTTGCCATTCCTCTTTTAACCAATGCATACCCATCAAAGCAAGTAGCTGCCGATGCTGGAGTTCCAGGTGTATTAAGTAAAATAGCTGAAATTGATCCTCCATAAATAGCTCCAATATATATACCTACAAGCATTATAAGTCCTGTAGTTGCTTCCATTCCAAAAGTAAATGGTAATAAAATCGCAACTCCCATAGTTGCTGTTAATCCTGGTAATGCACCTATTATAACTCCTCCTACTACCCCTAAAACTAAATATAAAAATACCATTGGGGACATCGCAGTTAAAAAACCTTGTATTAAATGTTCAAACATTCTCATACCTCCATTTAATAAAATATTATTCCCACTGGAAGATTAATATTAAAAATATTGTTAAATATATACCAAATAAAAATAGAAAAAATCAAAGAATAAGATATAATTAATTTATTTGAGTTAACTTTTAAAAACTTGAACATACCTATTAAAAAACATATTGTCGCTAATAAATATCCGATAATATTGATTGCTCCTATATAAACTAAAAAATAACTTATTGTAATAAGTACATTTTTATAATTTTTTGAAAAAATTATTTCAGAACATTTTTTTGATTCAAAACTTTTTATAAACAATATTAATGATAAAGAAAATAAAATTACAGATATTGCTTTAGGAAAAAAATCAGCTCCCAAACCTGAATCAATTATAAATCCCACTTCAAAAGTTGTACTTAAATAAAAAACCATTACACTTATAATTCCTAGTATTACTGAAAAAATTCTATCAGCTTTTAACATATTTACCTCCAAAAAAAAGTTGTGCAATAGTCATCTCTATTGTACAACTTTTTTATTTAAAATTAATTTATCATTTTTATAACTTTCTCTATATTTTGAGTATCATCGTTTATAAATAACTTGAATTCTTCACCTGAAAGATATTTAATTCCATAATTAGAATTTTTCATAAATTGTTTAAATTCTTCACTTTCAGCAGCATTTTTAAATGCTAACTCCAATTTATTTTTTATTTCAACTGATGTTCCTTTTGGAACTGCTATTCCTCTCCACGTTCCAGAAGAAATATTATATCCTAATTCTTTAAGAGTTGGAATATCCTTAAGACCTTCTATTCTTTCTTCTGACATAACTCCCAATATTTTTAATGTACCTCCTTGAACTTGACCTGCAACCTCTCCTGGACCAACCAAGGTGAAATCAGCATGTTCTCCTAATATTGCAGGTATTGTCTCTCCTGCACCATTGTATGGAATATGATTAAATTTTATACCTAACTCTCCTTCAAGTGCTAGTGCATAAAAATTTGGTTTCGCTGTACTTGCAAATTTAATTTTCCCGGGATTTTCTTTTACATCTTTTAACAAATCATCAAATGTTTTATACTTAGAATTAGTATTGACTACCACTACAGCAGGATCTAAATTTATTAAACTTATTAATTCATAATCATCTGCTGAAATTTTAGCTAATTTCATCAATGGGAGAGATACTATTTCTCTAGTTATCATAGTCAATGTATAACCATCATTTCTACTTTTTGCACCATACGTCATTCCCATAGCTCCAGCTCCACCTGTCTTATTTAAAATAATAATAGGCTTTCCTAGCTCTTTTTCTGCTATATTAGAAATTTTTCTAGCAACTGCATCAGTTCCTCCTCCTGCTGAAAATGGAACTACCAATGTTATATTTTTTGTTGGATATTTTGAAAATGAAATTGTAAACAACAAACTAAAAATAACAATAAAAATAATTTTATTTTTCATTCTTTTCCCCCCCATATTTTCTACAATACAAACATTTTAATCTTTATTTTTATTTTTGTCAACTTATTTAAAAACAAAAAGTATCATTAAAACACTATACGTTCCTTTTTAAAATCTTTTTAAAAAGTAATTATGATATGTCTAAAAATAAAAATAGAGAAGTATTTCTCTATTTTTTTATCCGAATATTAATTTAGGTAAAAATAATGTTATTTGTGGTATAAAAGTTAACGCTATCAAAAACAAAAACAACATAAGATAGAACGGTTTTAATGTTTTTGTTAACTGTTCAATTGATATATTTGCAATGGAGCAACCAACAAATAAGACAGAACCAACTGGTGGTGTTAATAGTCCAATTCCTAAATTCAACATCATTACAATTCCAAATTGTATAGGATCCATACCAACTTTCATTATAACAGGCAAAAGTATAGGAGTTGTTATCAAAATTAGAGGTGCCATATCCATTACCATTCCCAAAACAAGTAATAATATATTTATCAAAATCAAAATTATAAATTTATTATCAGAAAAATCCAAAAGATAATTAGTTATCAATTGTGGAACTTTTAAAATAGCCATCATATACCCAAATGCACTAGAAGTAGCTATAACAGCCATTACCATAGATAATGTTTTTAATGAGTTACGTAATACTACTACAAAATTTTTAAGTGGTACATCTCTATATACAAAATATGTTATTACAAAAGCATAGATAGCTGCAACAGCTGCAGATTCTGTGGCTGTGAATATTCCTGTAACTACTCCTACCATTATTATTACTGCTGTCATAAGCCCAAAAAAACTTTCTTTAATAATTTGTTTTGCTGTTTTCCAAGGTATTTTTTCTCCTTTAGGATAATTTCTTTTTACAGCAATATAATAACTTAAAGCCATAAGTGTTAGTCCTAACAATATTCCTGGTAAAATCCCTGCTAGAAATAATTTCCCCACTGATAAACCACCAGCAGCAACAGAATAAATTATCATATTATGACTAGGTGGTATTATAACTCCCTGTGTAGAACTAGTTATAGTTACATTGACAGCATAATCTTTATCGTATCCTTCTTTTTCCATCATGGGTATCATTATCGTCCCAATTGATGATGTGTCTGCAACTGCTGATCCAGATATTCCTCCAAAAAACATACTAGATAAAATATTAACCATGGCAAGTCCACCTCTAACTCTTCCCACAAGTACATTTGAAAAATCTATAAGTCTTTTTGATATACCACCTTGACCCATTATTTCACCAGCGATTATAAAAAATGGTATTGCCATTAATGAAAAACTTTTGACTCCTTCAACCATTTTTTGAGCTATAACCAGTGCTGGTATCCCCATATATAAAGCTGCTGATGTTGCTGATAAACCTAAAGCAAAAGCAATCGGAAGTCTAATAATTAAAAATAAAAATAAAGTTCCCAAAAGTATTCCTATTTCCACTTTATTCCTCCCCTATTATTTTTTTATCTTCATTTTTATCAATTAGTCTTAAAAATGAATAAATCATTATTAAAGCCCCCGCTATTGGAGTTACTCCATAAATAACTGTTGTGGGTAATCCAATACTTGGCATTGTTGACCACATCATCATTTCAGATAACATATAACCATTTACAAGTAATATTCCCCCAAAAATAATCATCAATATATCATCTAATTTTATTATTATTTTTCTCATTTTTTTAGGAACTCTATCCATAAAATATTCTATACTAATATGAATTCCCTTTTTTACACCAATAGACATTCCAATAAAAGTAAACCATACCATTAATATTAATGCTACCTCTTCTGACCATCTAGGAGTAAATCCAAATATATATCTACAAACTACTTGCATTCCTATTATAAGCAGCATCATGGTCAATAAAAACATTCCAAAATATTCCATAATTATTTCAATTTTATCGAATATTTTTTTTAAAAAAATCATTATTTTGCCCCCTATATAAAACATTTTATAAAAGATGATAGTACTAATTTAACTTTTAAACTATCATCTTTTATATTAGATAAAAAAGCATTTTATTTTGTTTCTTTTATTTTTTTTACTATATCTAGATAATTTTTTGCAAATTTAGGATATAATTTTTCCACTGCATTTTGGAAATCTTTTTTCTCATCATCACTTAATTTTGTTATTTTTGCTCCACCATTCACTACTTTTTCAATTGATTTTTGCTCTCTTTCAGCCCAAAATTCTCTTTGCTTTATAGCAGCTTCTTTTCCAGACTCAATAATTATTTTTTTATTTTTTTCTGATAAAGAATTAAATTTCTTATTATTTATTAAGATCATTTCAGGAATTCTAATATGCGCATCTTCTGTATAGAATTTTGCAACTTCAAAGTGAGATGTAGAATCATAACTAGGTGCATTATTTTCTGCTCCATCTATTACCCCAGTTTGAAGTGCTCCGTAAACTTCTCCAAATGCCATAGGAGTTGGAGAAGCACCTAATGCCGATATTAAGTCCATCATTAATTCACTATCTTGAACTCTTATTTTCATTCCTTTTAAATCTGATACTTTTTTTATTTCTTTTTTTGTGTTATAAAAATTTCTAGCACCACTGTCAAACCAAGAAATTCCTAACATATTATTTTTAACTAACGCACTTTTAAAATCATCTCCAATTTCACCATCTAAAACTTTAAACATATGATCCGTACTTGAATACAAATACGGTAACATCAGTACATTAAATTTATCATTATATTTTGCTAAAGGAGTCAAACTTGTTCTAACTAGATCAATAGCTCCAAACTGAACTTGTTCTATTGCTGTTTCTTCTGAACCTAATTGTCCACCATGATAAACTTCAATTTTCAATTGCCCATTAGACTTTTCATCAACTAATCTTGCAAATTCTTTATCCCCCATTACTGTAGGATAATCCTCTGCATGATTGTCTGCTAATTTTAAAACTATTGGTTTTGCAAATGATACTACTGATAAAAATAACATAGTGATAAATAATTTTAGATATTTATTCATAAAACCCCTCCTCTTTTTTCTTGTATACTAGTATTAATGTTTGTGTTAATTTAATTTTAACTTTTTTTATTTATTTTGTCAATGTTTTTTTTACAATACGAACTATAAATATTTAATTTATCTCATTTAAATACAATCATTTTATAATTAAAGATAAAAAAAGATGTTGACAAATACTATCGACATCTTTTATCTAGATTTAAAATTCAATACCAAAATAATTCTCAGCATTATCAAAACAAATACCTTTTATTATTTTTTCTAAAGCTTCATAATCTTCTGGAAACTCTCCATTTTCTACCCAATTCCCTATCAAATTACAAAGAATTCTTCTGAAATATTCGTGTCTTGTAAAAGATAAAAAACTTCTTGAATCTGTTAACATTCCTACAAACTTACTTAATATTCCTAAATTTCCTAATGTTTTTAATTGTAACTCCATACCATCTCTTTGATCATTAAACCACCAACCTGAACCAAATTGAATTTTACTGGGTATTCCACCTCCTTGAAAATTTCCTATCATAGTTGCTAAAACATAGTTATCTTTAGGATTCAAACTATAAAGAATAGTTTTTGGTAATTCATTTGTACAATCTAAAGAATTTAAAAGTTTCGATAAATCTTGAGCACAATTTAAATCACCTATTGAATCAAAACCTGTGTCTGCTCCTAATAATTCAAACATTCTTTTAGAGTTGTTTCTTAATGCTCCCATATGTAACTGCATTGTCCATTTTCTTTTACTATATTCCTTCCCTAAAAAATTTATAAGCTGCCCTTTATATATTTTTATTTCTTTTTCATTTAAACTTTTTTTAGATAGTCCTTTTCCTAATATTAGATTTAGTTCATATTCTGTTCCCTCTAAATATTGTGCAGTATCTAATCCATGGTCAGATATTCTACATCCAACTTCATGAAAATAATCGATTCTTTCTATTAATGCTTTTTGCAATTTTTTATAACTATCAATATTATACCCAACTACTTTCTCAAATTCTGTAATATACATTAAGAATTCTTCTTTCTCTATATTAACAGCTCTATCTGGTCTAAAAGTTGGCAAAACTTTTGTATTAAAATTTTTATCCTCTTTTATTTTTTTATGATATTCTAAGTTATCAATAGGGTCATCAGTTGTACAAATACATTTTACATTGGATTTTTTTATTAATTCTTTAACTGAAAACTCTTCTTTTTCTAACAAAGAATTACATTTTTCCCATAAAATTTCAGAATTATTAAAATTTAAGACCTCTTGAATTTCAAAATATCTTTGAAGTTCTAAATGAGACCAATGATACAAGGGATTTCCTATTGCACTTGACAATACTTCTGCCCACATGATAAATTTTTCCTTATCACTTTTATTTCCTGTTATAAATTCTTCGTTTATACCATAACTCCTCATTGCTCTCCACTTATAATGGTCTCCACTCAGCCATATTTCTGTCATATTTTTATATTTTTTATTTTCAGAAATTTCCTTTGCAGAAAGATGGCAATGATAGTCAAATATAGGCATCCCTTTTGCATAATCATGATATAATTTTTTTGCTGTTTCTGTTTCTAATAAAAAATTATTATCCATAAATTTTTTTATCATATATCACTCCTATAATGTAATTTTATTTAAATATTCTTAAAAAAATTTCCCTTTCTTTTATTGTATACTAGTATAATTCTTTTTTATTTATTTGTCAATTTTTTATTTTAAAAACAAAAAAAGACTAACACATATTAGTTAGCCTTTTCCTTTTTTTTTAACTTATTTTATTTACTTAAAGCTCTATCTACTACATTTTTTATAGCAAATGATGCTATTGTTGCCCCTGCAACATTATCTACATCTGTAGAGTTTTTCTCTACTATTTTAGGAATAAGTTTTTTTATAACTTTAGGTAATCTAAGATTCCCTTCTAATGCAGTTGTATCAATTTTTTTTATTTTCTATATCTCCTTTATAATATATAATTTTAGCTTACTTATTATACATTTAAAACAATAATAAATCAATTATATTTTTAGATTGATTACATATATGTTACAGAAAATACTCTGGATATTTTTCTTTAAATACTCCCATCTCATCTTTATAATTTGCTAAATGCTCATCTACAATCTTTTCTACAATCTTTTCATCCTTATTTTTAATCATATTTAGTATAATATTATGTTGTTCTACAGTTTTATTAAGAGTTTTTCCTTCAATTACATCTAAAAATCTTAACCTATCATAATGAGTAGACATATATTTTATAGCATCCCAAGTTCTTGATTTTCCCATGGCAGAATATATAATTCTATGAAACTCATTATCTAAATAAAATCTTTCAATAGTATCCCCTTCCAGATCAAGATTTCCTTTTTGTAAATAAATATTTTTTTCTAATTCTTTAAGCATTTTTTCATCAAAATTCTTTATTGCAAGTCTCAAAACATCTTTTTCTATTAAGTTTCTAATATAAAAGGCTTCTTCTACAGCATCCAAGTCTATTTTAGAAACAAAAGTTCCTCTCTGTGGATAAACATCTATTAATTTTTCATCTGAAAGTTTCACAATAGCTTCTCTCACTGGAGTTCTACTTACACCTAATTTCTCACTAAATTCTACTTCACTTACATTTTGACCTGGCTTTAGCTGTAAATACATAATATTTTCCTTCATCACCCTATAAACATAGCTTCTCGTATTTTCTTTAAAATTTCTAACAACATTTTTCATTCTTTACTCCTAGTATTACTTTTTTTTAGTTATATTCTAGCATACTTGAAATAAATATTCCAATCTTTTAATAATAAAAAAAGACTAAAAAATAACACTTTTATAAGCTATTTTTTAGTCTTTTATTTTTATACTCCTGAATAGGCAGAAAAACCTCCATCAATAGGTATTACTACTCCATTTACAAAACCTGAGGCCCCTTCATCAACCAAAAATAATAATGTCCCTAATAGTTCCTCTATCTCTCCAAATCTTCCCATGGGAGTTGCAGTTATTATTTTATAAGCTCTTGCAGTCCAAGTTCCATCTTCATTTTTTAATAATTTTTCATTTTGATTAGTTACAAAAAAACCAGGTGCCATTGCATTCACTCTTATTCCTTCTTTTGCAAAATGTACCGCTAACCACTGTGTAAAATTAGAAACTGCTGCTTTTGCTCCTGAATATGCTGGTATTTTAGTCAAAGGTGTATAAGCATTCATAGAAGAAATATTTATTATTGAACAACCTTTTTTATTTAGCATATCTTTAGCAAAAACTTGTGTTGGTAACAATGTTCCTAAGAAGTTTAAATTAAAAACAAACTCAATTCCTTTTGGATCTAAATCAAAGAAACTTATTAAATCACTATTATTCTCATCACCAGGTTCATAATATTCTTTTGTTGTAGTTCCTTTGGGATGATTTCCCCCTGCACCATTAATCAAAATATCTACCTTACCAAATACTTCATTTATTTTATTATGTGCTTCTTCTAAACTTTCTTTTTCTAAAACATTTGCCTTAAGACCTATTGCATCCCCTCCAGCACTTACTATTTCCAATGCTATTTTTTCAGCTTGTTCTTTATTTAAATCAAGTAAAGCTACTTTAGCCCCACATTTTGCCAATGCTCTTGCAAAGTCAGCACATATAATTCCTCCTGCTCCTGTTACTGCAATTACTTTTTCAGTTAAATTTATATTTAAAGGTACTTTCATTTTTTCCTCCTTAAATTAATTTTTTACTTTATTTAATGTTTCCCAAATTCCTAGCATATACATTGCTCCCAACGCTCTATCATATAAGCCATAACCAGGTCTACCAGTCTCTCCCCATATCATTCTTCCATGATCTGGTCTAATATACCCTTCAAAACCAACTTCTTGATATGCTTTTAATATCTCTACAATATCTAGGGAACCACATTTAGATAAATGTGCCACTTCAGTAAAAGAACCTTCTTCGTAATTATTAACATTTCTTATATGTGCAAAATGTATTTTCTTTCCAAATTTTCTTATCATTTTAGGTAAATCATTACTGCATGATACTCCCAAAGAACCAGAACATAAAGTCAATCCATTAGAAGGACTATCAATAATATTTAAAAACCTTTCTAAATTTTCTGCATTTGTTATTATTCTTGGTAATCCAAATATAGGCCAAGGTGGATCATCTGGATGAATTGCCATTTTAACCCCTTCTTCTTCAGCTACTGGGATTATTTCTCTTAAAAAATAACTTAAGTTTTCCCATAGATTTTCACTACTTATATCTTTGTACTTATCTAATACTTCTCCTAAACCATTTTTTCCATAACTTGTATCCCATCCAGGTAAAGAAAGTTCCCCGGTTTTAGGATCCATTTTATCAACTATATTTTTATCATAAGCCAATGCATTGGAACCATCTGAAAGTTGATATTCCAATACTGATCTAGTCCAATCAAATACAGGCATAAAATTATAACAAATAACTTTTATTCCCATTTTTCCCAAATTTCTAATATTTTGCTTATAATTTTCAATATATTCCACACGTGAAGGTAAGCCAAGCTTTATGTCTTCGTGTACTGGAACACTTTCTACCACTTCAAATGTTAATCCCTTATTTTCTATTTTATCTTTTAATTCTTTGATTTTTTCTAATGACCATACCTCACCCACTGGGATATCATAAATTGCTGAAACTATCCCCTCTACTCCAGGAATTTGTCTAATGTTATCTAAAGTAACTTTATCATCATCCCCATACCATCTGAACGTCATCTTCACTGTTATTAACCCCCTCTAATACTACCTCATCTCTAACTTGTATACTAGAATAGTTTAATATTTTTTTTATGATTTGTCAAGAAACTTTATTTCTTTGATAAATATAATTTAAATAAAAAATGACCTACCCCTAAAGATATAGTCATTTTTTTATATTTATTCTATTCCAAAACTCTTTTCAATAGTTCACTTATATTCTCTCTTGAATCTAAATATTTTAGCAGATTATATCATAAATAAAAAATTTATCTATTAAGTTCAGAAGTCACCTCATTGGAATTATAGTCTTTTATTGTTCTTTCAACTAATTTAAAATCTACACAACTTAAATCTCCAGTTACTGTATTTTTCAAAACAGACATAGCATTTCCAAAATCAATGGCTTTTTTTAAATTATTATATTTTAAAATTCCAAATAATACTCCTGATAAATATGCATCTCCACTTCCAATCCTATCAACTACATCTATATTTAAATATGGCTTACTTGTATAAAACTTATTCTCCTCTCCATTATAAATCACTGATGAAAAATCATGTTTCTTAGGGGATTCTACTATTCGCTTAGTTGTTGCAATTATTTTAATATTATTTTCTTTTGAAAATTCTCTTATTATATCCTCTAATTCACCCGTTTTTCCAAACATCTTCCTTAAAGATTCCTCTGATATAAATAAAATATCCACGAATGGTAATATTTTTTCAATTGTTTTCTTAGATTCCTCTTCACTCCAAATAGTAGACCTAAAATTTACATCAAAAGATACCAATGTTCCTGTTTCTTTAAATTTTTTTATAAGTTCAAGAGATAACTCTCCTAACTCTTTTGAGAGTCCTAATGTTATACCACTCAAATGAAAAATTTCTGTTCTTTTAAACATATCATTATTTAATTCATTTATATCTATATTCATAAAAGAAGAGTGGGATCTATCATAAATAACAGTAGGCTTTCTAGGATAAGCACCGTACTCATAATAATAAACTCCTAATCTTTTATTAGGTGATTCATCATAAATCAAAAAATCATCACTAACACCATGAGCTCTTACCATTTTTTTTACAAATCGTCCTAATTCATTATCTGGAATTTTACTTATTATAGCACTTCTTATCCCCAAGGACTCAAGTCCTGCAGCTACATTTAATTCAGAACCTCCTATCTGCTTATCAAATGTGTTACCTTGAAATATCATCTCATTTACAGGTGCTGATAACCTTAGCATTATTTCACCTAAGCCTATCATTCCATACTTTCTTTTTTTAAATTCAAAACATTTTTTCATCATTCTCATCTCCATAATAGTCTTTTTTAATTCTACTTTATTTTTACAAAAAAAACAACCAGAGAAAGCAATTTTATGCTTTCTCTGTCTTTATAAAATAACAATTTTATATTTTATCTCTGAACTCTTCCAGAAGCATCTCCATTAGCTAAAGTTTCTACTTCTTCTCTAGTAACTAAGTTCATATCTCCAGGAATTGTATGTTTAAGTGCTGAAGATGCCACGGCAAACTCCAGTGCGTCTCTTTGATTTTTCCCATCTAATAGTCCACATATAAGTCCTGCAGCGAAAGAATCTCCACCACCTACTCTATCAACTATTCTCACATCATATTTTTTAGAATGATAAAATTCATTACCATCATATATTAATGCCGACCATCCATTATCTGAAGCAGAATGAGATTCTCTCAAAGTAGTTGCAATATACTTAAATCCAAATGTTTCTTTCATCTGTCTAAATATATCTTTATATCCATCTAATTCCAATGTTCCAGATGTTACATCAGTATTAGCAGGTTTAAATCCTAAAACTTTTTCTGCATCTTCTTCATTTCCAATACAAACATCAACATACTTCATAAGACTTGTCATAACTTCTTTAGCTCTAGCTGGTGACCATAATTTTTTTCTATAATTTAAGTCTACAGATACAGTTACTCCATGTTTTTTAGCTGCTTTTAAAGCTGCCTCTGTAACTATAGCTGCTTCTGGTGAAAGAGCAGGTGTTATCCCTGTAAAATGAAACCATTCTGCATCTTTAAATATCTCATCAAAATCAAAGTCTGCCACAGTAGCTGTTGCTATTGCTGAATTGGCTCTATCATATACCACTTTTGAAGCTCTCATAGAAGCACCTGTTTCTAGAAAGTATATTCCTAATCTTTCTCCACCTCTTGCTATATAATCAGTTTTTACACCATATTTATTTAAAGTTTGTTTTGCACATTCCCCTATCTCATTTTTTGGAAGTTTTGAAACAAAATGAGCATCATAACCAAAATTTGAAAGTGAAACTGCAACATTTGCTTCCCCGCCACCATATATTGCATCAAAACAATTAGCCTGTGAAAATCTCTGAAATCCTGGAGATGTTAATCTCAACATGATTTCTCCCATAGTTATAACTTTTTTCATATTTTAATCTCCCTTTTTGTAATTTATCCCTAAATATTAAAAATTATTTTTTTAAATTCATTCTAGCTTCTTTTACCTTCGCTACAAAGGCTTTTGCTGTAGCAGTTATCTCTTCAGAAGTTCCACTAGCTAATTTTCCGCCCGCTCCAACTGCAACTACTCCATTTTTTATCCATTGATCAACATTATCTAAACTAACTCCACCAGTTGGCATAATATTAGCTTGTGGTAAAGGTCCCTTTACAGCTTTTATAAAGTCTGGTCCAAAAGCACTTCCTGGGAATAATTTAACAATATCTACTCCGTACTCCATAGCTTTCACTATTTCAGCTATTGTCATACACCCAGCCATATAAGGAATTTGATATCTGTTACAAAGTTTTGCTGTAGCTTCATCAAAACAAGGTGAAACTATATATTCTGCTCCTGCAAGTATTGCTATTCTCGCTGTTTCAGAATCTAATACTGTTCCAGCTCCCACTATCAAATCACAAGCTGGTATTTGTTCTCTTAAAGCTTTTATAACTTCTGTAGCACCTGGTACTGTATAAGTTACTTCAATAGCAGGTAATCCACCAGCAATACAAGCCTTTGATATTCTTAGTGCTTCATCTAAACTTTCAGCTCTAATTACTGCAACCACTCCAGTATCTACTATTCTTTTTAAAGTTTCAGATTTTTTTATCATTTTATACCTTCCTTTTCATTCTATCCGTATTTACGTATCTAGTCCGAGTTTTTAACTACAAATAATTTATACCTTTTTTTTGATTAAAAGTCAACTTTTTTTTGTTTTTATGAATTAAATATATTCATTAAGTTCTTAATTCTTATCATAAATTATAATTTATACCCTATTTCCCTTGAAATTTCCAAAGCAAAATTTTTCATTATCTCTACATTCTCACTTATGTTTTCATGTTTATTATAAAATCCTGAAGCACTTATTGCTGCTATAATTTTTTTATTTTTATCCAAAATAGGAGTGGATATACAAAGCATATTCTCTTCTAATTCTCTATTGTCAATAGCATAACCCTGAACTCTTATTTTCTCTATTTCTGTTATAAACTCCTCTGGGTTTGTCAAAGTATATTTTGTTCTTTTTGGCATTCCTTTTTCTAATAATATTTTTTCTATATCTCTATTTGTATATCTTGAAAGTATTATTTTCCCTAGCCCTGTACAATGAACTGGATTCCTAGTTCCTAAAGTTGCTGTTGTTATAATGGGACTTTTAGGCTCACTTTTATCCAAATAAATAACCTCTCCATCTTTTATTATCCCTAAAAATATTGTTTTATTTAATTTTTCAGCTAAGGTTTTTAAATGCTTTTTAGCAAGTTTTAACATATCATTTTCATAGCTAAGTCCAATTTGAAAACTTTTTAATCCTATGATATATTTTTTCTGTATCCCCTCTACAACTGATATCATATCTGTATAAAGAAGAGTTTGAATTATATCGAAAGCACTACTTTTAGGTATTAAAAACATCTCTTGAATCTCTCCTAAAGTTAGTCCTCCTTGAGACTCACTTATTGCTTCTAATATATTTATACTTCTTTCTATACTTTTACTTATTTTCATTTTCTTTCTCCCATTATTCTATAATAGTTTCAAAAAAAAAAGATTAATCTTTTTACGTTTGTGAAATCCGTTTTTTTGATTAATCCTTTTAATTTAACAATGATTTTATACTTCTTTCACTAAAAATTTTGAACATTTAGCATATACTTCATCATTTACATTTGCTATTACTTTTGCTCCTTCAGATTCAAACTCTTCTGAATCTATTATGGCATGTCTATGTAAATAAGCATTTATAGATGACTCTGAATATGGAATTAAATACTCGCATTTTCTTATTGTTTTAGGCAACATCTCACAAGAAATTTCTAATAAAAGTTCTAAATTAACTGCATTTCTTGCGCTAATTTCAACTATCTTATAATTTTTAAATTCTTCTTTTAACTCATCTAAAACTTCTTCTGATGTTATATCAGTTTTATTTAAAGCTAATATAGTTGGTTTTTCAGAAACTCCTAACTCTTCCAATACATTTTCCACTGCATGTATCTGTTCTACCACTGTTTTTGATGCAGAGTCCACAACATGTATAATTAAATCTGAAAATATAACTTCTTCTAAAGTTGATTTAAACGCTTCTATTAAATCATGTGGAAGCTTTCTTACAAACCCTACTGTATCTGTAAGTGAAGCTATTCTCTTATCAGGAAGTATCACAGAACGTGTAGTAGTATCAAGTGTTGCAAAAAGTAAATTTTCAGCAAATACATCTTCTTTTTTAGAAGAGTTTTCACCAGGATATAAATCCACTAATTTATTTCTAAGAGATGATTTACCAGCATTAGTATATCCTGCCAATGCAATTTTAGGTATTCCAGACTCTTCTCGTCTTTCTCTTTGAACACCTCTATTCTTTCTGATTTTCTCTAGTTCTTGCTTTAAATCATGAATAGCTTCTCTTATTCTTCTTCTATCTATTTCTAATTTCTTTTCTCCAGGACCTTTAGTTCCTACTCCACCACCTATTCTTGACATCATAGAACCTAACCCTATCAATCTTCCAGAACGGTATTTTAACTGAGCTAACTCAACTTGAATTTTAGATTCTCTTGTTTTTGCCCTTCTAGCAAAAATCTCCAAAATAAGAGTAGTTCTATCTATAACTTTACAACCTGTAACCATTTCTAGATTTTTAATTTGAACCCCTGAAAGTTCTTCATCAAAAATTAGTAAATTTGCACCTTTAACTTGCTGAACCATGGAAAGAGATTTTGCCTTTCCACTTCCTATGAAGAAAACAGAATCTGGTCTAGATTTTTTCTGATACATTGTATCCACAACTCTTATATTACAAGCTCTTGCTAATTCTCCAAGTTCTTCTAAACTTTCTTCTGTATCTATTCCCACAAGAATAGCTACCTCTTCATCAGATTCAAAAACTATTTTTTTTCTAAGTTCCATCTCTACAAGTTCAACTCTTCCTAAAAAGTCAAAATTTTGAGCTTTTTCCACAGAGAGAGGTCCAAATTGCTCATAACCTAAAACACCGTCTTTTATATCACAAAAACCTATACTTACACCATTTATTCCATCTTCGCTTATTCCAATGGCTAAGACTGCATCTAATTTTAACTTTATAAGTGCCGATATGTCAACACTGGATAAATTTGAATAACCACTTGGGTGAGTGTGTATAATTCTTATTCCACTAAGTTTTCTTTCACTTACATTTAAGATAGGAAGTTGAACACTTCCACTATCCCCTATGGATACTTCTATTATTTTCCCTTTTCTATCTATGGCAACATTTATCTCTCTATTAATTCTAAAACTTATTTCTGAAATTAATTGGACAAGTTCCTCATTAAAAAGACTACCTTTATCTATTTTCATTTCATATAAGGCGTCTAGACTTTCTAAAATATGGTCCTTTATTCCTTCAATATTTCCTTGTATCATAAAATCACTCCCAATTATTTAACTTTAAAGCCTTTATCAGTTTTTTCAATCAATCCTTTTTTCAAAAGATTTCCTGCTGCTCTTTTAAATGCTTTTTTACTTAAATCAAAAAAATCTTTTATATCTTCTGGAGATGAAGAATCTGAAAATCTAAATGAATCTCCTAACATATTCATTTTTTCCAGTATTAATTGAGCATCTGCGTCCATTTGTTCATGGGCTACGGCTCTAGGAGATAGATCTAATTTGCCGTCCTCTCTAACTCTTATAACTCTAGCTTGAATCTCTTCTCCTACAAAGAAAGTTTTAAAGCATTCGTTATTAGGTATCATTCCAAAGTATCTATCATCCACTGCTACAAAAACTCCAATTTCTGGGTTTATGTTATATACTGTTCCTGTTATAAAATCATTTTTTTGATAATCTTTACATGGTAATAAGAAATTATAAACTTTCATTGTAGCTGAAACTCTTCCTTTACTATCCTCATAAAGACCTACTAAATATTTTTCACCCTTTTCAACTTCTATATTTTGTTGGCTTATTGGTAATAAAACATCTTTATTCAAGCCCCAATTTAGAAAAGCACCTAGAGTTGGATTTATATCCACCACTTCAAGTTTTGCAAGTGTCCCTACAAGAGCAGCAGTCACTCTAAAAGTTGCAGTAAATCTATCTTCTGAATCCTTATAAATTAATACATCAACTTCATCACCAACATCTAAATCTTTTCCTTCTAATTCATTTATCGGTAATAATATATTATCTTTTGGATTATCTGTTCCTGCATCTAAATAAGCTCCTATGCTCACCATATTATTTATTACTAAAGTTTGTCTTTTTCCTACTTTTATCATTTCCTAACCTTTAACAAGTATTTTACCTGCTAAAGTTCACCTCCATATTTATTATTTATACCCTCTATTATACACTAAATTTCATTTATATAATAGAAATAATTTCTTTCTAAACCTTATTTTTTAAAAAATTTATAAAATGTATATGTTCCAGTAAGATATAGAGTTACTGTAAAATAATATGGAAGATTATAAGAAATATTCTCCATTATATATCCAGCGATAATAACACTTATTGCCCTTGTTAAATAAGATGTCATTAAAATCATGCTACTCATAAGTGCTCTATCTTGTTCTTCCACAATATCCATGGATATATTTTGAATTAAAGGTTGGTTTAAATTCATTAATGTAGATCTAAGTAAAAAAGATATGGCTACAACCACAATTCCCTGAGGGAACGCTATGGATATTAGAAATGGAATCGAAAGTAGTTGACAAATTATTATAGTTTTTTCCTTCCCAAATACTCTTGATACATATGGAACTGAAAGTCCACCAATGACAAGTCCCACTTGGGAAAGAGCCATTATTCCTCCCACACTTGTACTATCTATATTTAATTGATATTTTAAATACACACTAAAAAATGGAACTACAAGTCCAGCACCAAAACCAATGATTGTATTATATAAAATAAAACCATAAGCTTTTCTTTGTGTCATTATTCTTCTAAATGTAATATATAAATTTTTACTTTTTTTTGCAGTTTTTATAATTTTCTCTTCTAATTTAAGAACTGGAATCATCATACTAAGAATTAATAAAGCACAGAGATAAAATATTATTGGTATTACATTTTTCAAATCAAAAAACTTTGAAAATATACCATTTAATCCTCCACCTAAATAACTACCACATATAACTCCCATACTTTGAATAACAAAATTTGTACTAAATACAGCCACTTTTTCTTCAGGTTTTGAGTTTTCTGCCAAAAGAACTCCAACAGAAGTAGAAGGAAAACTATAGCCTATCCCTGTGAAAATTGAAAAGAACATAAGAGTAGAAACTTTAGTTGCAGTTCCTATTCCTATCATACCAGCACAAATAGCCATTATTCCCAATAGCAATGATTTTTTTCGTCCTAAAACACCTAAGCAATAAGCACTTAATATAGAACCAAACCCTATTGCTAAACTATTTACTGCTAATATCTTCCCAACAATACTCTCACCAAATCCTAAAGTTTTTATATGAATACCTATAAAAACAAAAAATATACCCTGTATTATAAAACTACTAATAAAATTTAGTAACATAATATTTTTTATATTACTATTATACTTTTTAAGTTTAAAATTTTTCAAAAATATCATATATCATCCTTTTATATTTTTTATCAATTGTGATATAATTATAATACTACTACAAGTCTAAAAAATAAAGCTTAATATTTAAAAAAAGGGGGAAATTATGAAATACATTTTAAAAACAATTCTACTAATTAGTTTTTTATTTACAACAAAATTAAATTTTTCACAGGAAAAACTGAAATTTATAGTACCTTATGGAATACCATCTTTAAGTATTATGTCCATGGAGCAAAATCAACCTATACAGCTAAATTCTTTAAAATATATAATCGAGAAGAGTTCAACTTCTCTTATTAATTCTGTAATAAAAGAAGATGCAGATTTTGCAATTATTCCTTCAAGTTTTATCACTAAACTTTCAGAAAAAAAAATCCCATATTCTGTTTTGGGAACGGTGGGTTGGGGTTCTTTTTATTTAGTTGGCTATGATAATTTAAATTCACCCTCTGAACTATCTAACCAAGAAATTGTTCTACATGGAAAAGGTCTTACTCCTGATTTAATATCTAAGTATATTTTATCTCAAAATAAAATTAAAAATATTAATTTTCAATACTTAACTTCAGCCAGTGAAGTTTCACTATTTTTCTTATCTAAAAAATATAAATATGCAATTATTCCTGAACCAGTGCTTTCAAAATTAATGTTAAAGGATAATAATATTAAAATTTTAATGAATTTTAATGAAGAATGGAAAAAATTAACTAAGTCTAATTTAGGTTATCCTCAATCTAGTTTAATTGTTAAAAATAGTATTTTAGAAAACAATGATATTCTTGTAAAAAAAATGATTTTAGAATTAGAAAAGAGTATCGATTTTTTAAAAAATAATCCTTTAAATACTATATATTCACAATGGAATTTAAATGCCACTACAATTTCAAACTCTAATATTATGTATATGCCCAGTAAAGATACATTAAAAGAATATGAAGAATACTTTAAGCTTATAGGAGGAAATCCTGTTGACTCTAAAATCTTTAAATAAAAATATTTTCAAATTATTAGGATGGTGTATTTTTTTTATTCTTTGGGAAATAATTTCATTCTCATTAAATAATGAAATTTTATTCCCATCACTTAAAAATGTTCTTACTGCTTTTTTTTCTTTGTTAAAAAAAAGCAGTACTTATTTTTCTATTTTTAATACCCTTAATACTTTAATTCAATCTTTTACACTATCATTTTTTATTGCTTTAATTTTTTCTATATTAGTAAAAAAATTTGATTTATTGCAATATTTTATTTCACCATATATTACTATTATAAAATCAATTCCAACAATAGCCTTAATTTTAATTATCATCATTTGGAGTAATTTATCTAATGTTCCTTTTTTAATTGGGATAGCTATCACTTTAGGTGTTTTATTTGATATCTTATCTTCAGCTATTTCCAATGTTGATCCAAAACTACTAAAGATGTCAAAACTTTTCAATGTACCCAAATATAAAATATTAATAAATATCTATATCCCTTCTATTTATTACTCTATTTCTGAAGCACTTCATTCCATATTGAGCTTAGCTTTTAAAGTTATTATCGCTGGTGAAGTTTTAGCACAACTGGATAACAGAATTGGAGGAGAACTTTATAATGAAAAAAATAATTTAAATACCACTTATTTTTTCGCTTGGCTACTAATAGTTTTAATTATTTCTCTTTCACTTGATAATATTATTAAATATATAACAAAAAAAATGAAAAAATTTGAGGTAAATAACAATGAAAATTAAAAATCTATCTAAGTCATATGGGGAACTAAAAATATTTGAAAATTTAAATATAGAATTTCCTAAAAATAAAATATCTATAATTCTTGGTAATTCTGGTTGTGGAAAAACTACACTTTTAAATTTAATATCAGATAATACCTTAAAATATACTGGAACAATAGAAAAAAATGATGAATTCATAAGTTATATTTTCCAAGAAGATGCACTTATCCCTTGGAAGACAGTTTATAAAAATATTTCCTATGTTTTAAATTTGAAAAACGAAACAGAAAAGAAAGAAATTATAAATAAAAATATTAATTTGGTAGGACTCAATGATTATAAAAATTTTTATCCCCAAGAACTCAGTGGTGGAATGAAAAAAAGAGTTGGAATAGCAAGAGCATTCTCTTATCCATCAACTCTTCTTATTCTAGATGAACCCTTTGCATCTCTTGATATAAACATTACTAAAACTATTTTAGATGATTTTATAAAATTGCAAAATACAGTTCCAAAAACTGTTATTCTTGTAACCCATGATATAGATGTAGCTACAACCTTAGCTGATGAAATTTTTATATTGACAGATAAGCCTACAACTTTAAAAATAAATCTAAAAAAATCTTCATATACTGATAATTATAGTTTCAAAAATGA
Source organism: uncultured Fusobacteriaceae bacterium (assembly GCA_947072665.1). GTDB lineage: Bacteria > Fusobacteriota > Fusobacteriia > Fusobacteriales > Fusobacteriaceae > JAGNZR01. The sequence goes on from CAMTIW010000020.1 coordinate 23,149, forward strand.
TATTCTTAAATACTTTAATGATTAGCTTAAAGATGACTCTTGATTTTTTCGGGAGTCATCAAAAAGCCCAATTACCATTTTTAAATATTTCTATTTTTTCTCCTGTCTCTGTCTCTCCTAAAATTGATAAATCAGAACTTCCAATCATAAAGTCCACATGGCTAAGGGATGTATTTACTCCTTTTTCTTCTTTCTCTTGGACTGTTAAATTTGCACCATTTTCAATACAACTTACATAAGCTTCACCTATTGCCAAATGACACGAGGCATTCTCATCATATAATGTATTAAAAAATATTATTCCAGAATTTGAAATTGGTGAATCAAAAGGAACTAATGCTACTTCCCCTAAATATCTAGAACCATTATCAGTTTCAATTAAACCCTTTAATGTTTCTTTTCCTTTTTCAGCAGAATAATCAACTATTTCTCCATTTTTAAATACAAGTTTAAAGCCATCAATAATATTACCATTATAAACAAGTGGTTTTGAACTTACTACAACTCCATTTACTCCTGTTTTTTTAGGTAGAGTAAATACTTCTTCTGTTGGCATATTGGCAATAAAAGTCACTCCTTTTTCATCTTTTTCTCCACCACCTGCCCAAATATGATTTTGTGGGAGTTCAATACATAAATCTGTCCCTAAAGAATTTTTATAATATAGAAATTTAAACTGCTTTTCGTTTAAAAACTGCTGTTTTTTATTTAAATTTAGATTATGCTCTTCCCAAGCCATTACAGGATTTTCTGTATTTACTCTAGTTACTTCAAAAATAGCCTTCCATAAATTTAATATTGCTTTCTCTTCAGAAACTTCTGGGAAAACTTTTTTTGCCCATGATTTTGTTGGAACTGAAATTACACACCATTTATTTTTATTACTCATCATTCTTTCATAGTGTGCTTTCAATGATTGTCTTTTCAATGCATTATACTTGGATACTCTTTTAGGGTCAGCATCTTTTAATAATGTGGGGTCTGTTGCTGATATTCCTATAAAAGCTGCTCCTTTTTCACTATAATATTCAACTGATTCTGATTGCCATTGAGGAATTTTTTCAAAAATATCATCACTTCCATAAAGATATCTTTCCTTAGCTACAATATCATCATTCCAAAAAACCACTACTTCTTTAGCACCTAATTTATATGCTTCTTCCACTGCATATCTTGTAAATTCAAAAGTTTCAGTAGGTGAGTTTATTACTAATATTTCTCCTTTTTTTATATTCACACCTATACTAACTGCTAATTTTGCATATTTAACCAATTTTTCTTTCATTAATTATCCCCCTTTTATTTTAATTTTTTTTACTTGTTCCATCTGTTATAAATTTTCCTGTTTCAATAAAGTCTAATATATATTCTGCAGTCCCCTGTTTTTTATGTAGTTCTTTATGTCCAAAAGGAATATTTATAATTTCAAACTCTTCAATATTATCTTCATTCTTAAAAACTACTTCATCACTATTATAAATTCCATCATTATAAGGTTTCAACCATTTTTGAAATATTCTATTGCTATGCTCCGTTCCTCTAATTATTCCCACTGTTGTATTTTTAGGTTTTTCTATTTTTTCTATCTCATTTTCCATGAATATTTTAAGTGGTTTGAATATATAACTTAAAGGTTGAGCAAGTAATCTCATCTTTTCAAAAACTATTGGTGTTTTGGTAGGGGAAGCTATTAATATCATCTTTACAAAAGAATCTTTTAAACTCTCTTTTTCAACAACTTTCCTAACTAAAATACCTCCCAATCCATATCCTACTAATATAAGTTCTTCATGTTTGTCAAATTTACTTCTTTTTATATTTTTTATTTTTTCTTCTATTATTTTCTCACTAACTTCAATATTTTCAAAAGTTAATGGTAGATCTAAATTATCAACTCTGAATCCTAGATTAGAAAGAAATTTTTCAATAAATTCCATATCTTTACTAGAACCTAAAAATCCATGCACTAATAATATTCTATAAAAATCCATAACGGTCTCCTCTTTTTTTTTCTTTTATTCCTCTTTAATTATAGACTAACATTATGGAAAATACAATTATAATTAATTTTAAAAAAACATTATAATAAAAAAATATAAATACTTCAAAATTAATTTATATAATATTATTTGACTAACAAACCATTTTACTATATAATAATGTAAATCTAAAATAAATTTATATTAATTATTAAGGGGGGAATTTTAAAATGAAAAAATTATTATTACTATCTCTTTTAGTTACTGCATTAACCAATGCTCAAGAAATCCAACTAAAAGATACGATAATTACATCTACAACTGGATTTGAAGAATCCGCAATGAAAGAAAATAAAAATGTTACTGTTATAACAAAAGAAGATTTAGAAAAGAAAGTCTACACTGATATTGCTGAAGTTTTTAGAGACGCACCTAATATAATAATTCAAAATACACATTTTGGACCCGTTGTAGATTTAAGAGGAAATGGAGAAAGAGCTATATCTAGAGTTAAAGTCCTTGTAGATGGTATTTCTATTAATCCTCTAGATGAATCTATGGGAGTTGTTCCTATGAATACTATACCATTGAACAGTATTGAACGAATTGAAGTTATTCCTGGTGGGGGAGCTGTTTTAAACGGTTCAGGAACAGCTGGAGGAATAGTTAATATTATTACAAAATCATCTATTAGAAAAAATTTCTTTAATAGTGAATTTGGTGGACTTTCTTATGATACACAAAAATATACAACTGCTGCAGGATACAATATAACAGATAATCTATATGCTAATTTTGGATATTCATACCTTACAGGAAATGGCTATCGAGATGGGGATAAAAGAGAAAATGGAGCCTTTAATGGTGGAATAGATTACAAAATAAATGAAAAAAATAGAATTAGATTCCAAGGAAGTAAATTCTCAGGAAATGAAGACTCTTCTTATCCTATCTCTAAAGAACTTCTGTCTCAAGATAGAAAGAAATCTGGTTCTCCTAGTGAATCTAAATCTGATAGAGAAGCATATAGTCTTGATTATGAATATAAAGCAACAGAAAACTTAACTTTCCTTTCAACTATTTATAAACAAAATTATGAAAAAAACTTCACAGATTTAATTCATATGAAGACATTTAAAATAAAAATGGGAAATATGCCTTTTGGAATCATTATGAAAGATGTAGATTCTAGTATGAATGGATTATTTAGTGAAAAATCTAAAGGAATAAAGCTTAAAAGTAAATACAAATATGAAAACGGTGAAATAATTTTAGGTTATGATTATAATAAGACTAATTTATTAAGACATAGTATTGTAAAGGCTACTGGAAAAGGATATACGGATACTTTTTTCCAAGTTCCTTTAGGAAAAGTTAGTGTAAATATTGATTTACTTAATGATGTATATAAAGAAACCCAAGGTTTTTATGGATTAAACAAATATAATTTAAATTCTGACTTACAACTTACTACTGGTTTAAGATTTGAAACTGCTAAATTAGGTGGAGATAGAACTAGTACTACAAAACCTTCCATGAATGGAAAACCTGTTGGTACTTTTGTAAAAACTACCTCTTCAGATAAAACAGAAGATAACTTTGCTGGAGAATTAGGACTTAACTATGCTTATAATTCTACTGGAAGTGTTTATACAAGATATGAAAGAGGATTTATTTCACCAGTACCAGGTCAAATTACAAATAAGATAGGTGGAGAATATTTTGGTAATAATATAAAATCAGAAACATCTAATACATTTGAAGTTGGTGTTAAAGATTTTGTTGGAAATACTTTTGTAAACCTTTCTGTATTTACTACTTTTACAGATGACGAAATAACTCTTCAACAAGGTAACGTGCATAATCCTGCTACAAAGGAATGGAAATGGCTTAACCTTGATAAAACTAGAAGAATTGGAACAGAATTATTTATGGAACAATATTTTGGAAAGTTAACTTTAAATCAAGGTCTTAGTTATGTTAATGCTAAAATAACTAAAGGAGCTTATAAAGGAGATGATGTTCCTCTAGTTCCAGAAGGGAAACTAACTCTAGGTGCTTCATATCAATTCACAGAAAAATTTTCTACAGGATTATTATTTAACTATGTTGGAAAAACTACTGTAAGAGAATACGATGGAGAACATACAATAACATCAGATAAAACTTTTAAAACTGATATCTCATCACATAACTTTACAAATTTAAATTTCCAATATCAAGTTAACGAATACTTCTATCTAGGAGCAGGTATTAATAATCTATTTAATAATAAATATAACTATACAGAAACAAGAGATTCAGCTATCCCAGCTCCAGAAAGAAACTATTATCTTTCAGGTGCTATAAGATTTTGATTATCAACACTATGATATGTAATTAATAAAAAAGCTACTGGAGACTGTTTCAAGTTTTGTGTAAACACTAAAAAATTAGCATAAAAATTTTATATAAAAATGGGTAAAATTTAACTAGTTTGAATTTATCCATTTTT
>CAMTIW010000021.1 GCA_947072665.1 uncultured Fusobacteriaceae bacterium
TTTAAATATTCACCATATCTTTTAGAAATATGCTTTTTTTTATTCATATCATCTTTAAATTCTATTGAGATATCAAAAAGATTCCATTCTTCTTTATCTAGCCCAATATTAATTTTAGCATGACATAAATTTATCAATTTCATATCCTTAACTCTCAATACTTCAGAAAAATCTACCAATATATCATATTTTTCATTCGATATTTTTTTTCCTAACTCTTTTTCTTTTCCATTAGTATACTCATAAATAATATCTACATATGGATTTTCTTTTATTATATCTATAGCTGCTCCCTTTGCTATAACGCCTATTTTTATATAAGGATATTTTTTTTTTACTTCACGAAATAGAAGAGTACTTACTACCATATCTCCTATTTTTCCATCATATCTTAAAAATAATATAGAATTTATTTTTGTCATATCTATTTTTTTTATTTTCTCTTTTTCTCTTCTATCCCAAATCCATTTTCCTATTGCTAATCTCTTAGGTCGCATATAATCTTGAACTTTTCTATTTAATCTCCTAAACATAAAGTCTCCTTAAAATTATTATATAAATTTTTTTATATTTTTTCAAATTAAATACTAACTCCTCTAAACTATTTTTTATTAAAATTCGATACTCACTCTTAGCTTTTTCTTTTTAATAAAAAAGAAAAAATTATTTTTTTCCCATAATAATAAATTATTTTTTTGGGGATTTTCAGAAACTATTACTTTTTTATGCAATGATCTTAAATTTAAATATAAATTTTTTCGAATTTTATAAATCCATCTTCATAATAAAATCTATATTCATCACTTTCATTTTGAAAATACATTTTTATCACTTCCTTTTCTTCAATTCTCTTTTTAACCTAATAAAGTTATATCTACCACTAACTTTTCTTTTAAAATTAAAAAGTTTATTAGTAGAAAAAAGTCCAATTCTTCTTATTTCAAGCATATCTTCTGAGAAAGTTAAAGGACCATTATCTGTTGCTACTACAAATTCAAATCCGAACTCTTTTGTTATCTCTTTAACTTCTTCATTAAAGTCCCCGTACGGATAAGCAAAAGAAGTTGCTTTTTCTCCCAATTTATCTTCCAATACTCTTTTAGCTTCTCCAATCTCATATCTCACTTCTTCTGCTGATAAGGTATCCAATCTCGGATGAGTCATTGTATGAACTCCAAACTCAACAAGATCAGATTCTTGCATCTCTTTTATCATATCATCTCTCATAAGGTCAAATCTTGATTCGGGATTCTCTTTCTGATCTGTATCCCATTTATTATAAGTTGCATCACCCATAATATAAATAACAGCTTTACAACCATATTTCTTTAGAAGAGGAAAAACATTTCTATAATTATCTTCATAACCATCATCAAATGTTAATACTATTTTTTTCTTACCCTTATTAAATCTTTCTTTATACCGTCCATCTTTTAAATCTTTAAATGTTACTGTTTCATAATTATTTCTTATTAAATATTTCAATTGTTCTTCAAAATCTTTTTTTAAAGTATATGTTCCATGAATACCTTTTTCTTCATCTTTTCCTTCTATTACTCTATGATACATAATTATAGGCATCTCTTTTTTCTTTTTTAAAACATAGGTTTTTTCATATATTTTTTCTATTATATTAACTATGTTTTCTTTTCCAAATTCATTTACTAAAATTTCTCTCATTTTAAATAATTGTTCTTGGTTTTCATGAGAAGAATATAAACTTAAAGCCCTATCTACCATTTTATTTATTTTTGAATAATCAAATTTTGTTTGTGATGTTTTTCCTATATCTCCAAAATTTGAAGCCAAAGCATGACTAATATTTTTTTCTGTTACTTCTCCTATAAGCTCAGCTTCTCCTATTGCAATTGTAGCTCTTCCTGATAGGATAGACTCCACAGCAACTCTTCCAGCACCAATAACAACATGTGATTCTTTTATTATCTCTGGAATATTATCCACATACCCTGGAAATTTTATTCTATCTTTAAATTTTTTAAATCTTTCAGGAATTTCTTTTCCACCAACAATTTGAGTATATACTTTATCATTTTTATAAAGTTCTGAAAGTAAATTATAAGCTACGTCACCTTTTGGTCCTGAAAGTCTCCCAATTATTGAAACTATTGGCTTTCCATAAATAAGTTCATCTGTTTTTGAAAATATATATTCTTTTTCATTTATTGGATTTCTTAAAACTTTTGTCTCCTTTTCTTTCACTCCTAAATCTTCTATTATATGATTTTTAATATTCTCACAAACAGGAAGAGAATAATCTCCAAATCCTTTTATAATTTTTCTGCTCATATGAACAGGTTGTCTCCCATGAACAGTTGTTATCATAGGTATTCCACAAATTTTAGCTGCTAGATTTGCACTCCAAGATGATGCTCTTGAGTGAGCATGAACTACTTGGATGTCTTTTTCCTTTATAATTTTTATTAATTTTTTTACTTGTCTATACCTCTGTAGTAAATTTCTTCTCTTATTAAACTCTAATTTTATATACTCTGCATCAGTATTTTTTGTCAATGTATCAGAAACTATCCAAACTTTGTTTCCTTTTTTTATAAGTTCATCCGCCAAAGTAACTGCATATACTTCTGCACCTGTTACTTCAAGTTGAGAAAGTGCCATTAATATATTCATAAAAAATTCTCCTTTGAATCATTAAAATTTTTATTTTTATTTTTATTTTTATTTAATTATATCATAAAAAACCCAAGATAATTTGTATTATACATAATTTTTCTTGAGTTTTTTATTTTTTTTATTTTTTTTTATTTTTTTTTATTTTTTTCAATGGTTAAACCTGTAAATCCACAAAATGCAGATATAATCGGGCATAATAAATTAAAAAAACAATATGGAACATAGGTCCATGGTGCCACTCCTAAAGCTCCTATCATAGTTGCTCCACAAGTATTCCAAGGTATTAATGGTGAAGTAATTGTTCCTGAATCTTCTAAACACCGAGATAAGTTTTTAGGCGCTAGCCCTCTTTCATCAAAACTATCTTTAAACATTCTTCCAGTAATAACAATGGATAAATACTGATCTCCAGCTACAATATTTACAAATATTGGAGTTAGTAAAGTTGCAAGTATCAATCTTCCATTTGTTGTAGCAAAAACTAAAATCGAATTAGCAATTGTTCCAAGCATTCCTGATTTTTCCATAATACCTCCAAATATCATTGCACATATTATGAGAGATATTGTCCCCATCATGGAACTCATTCCACCTCTATTAAGCAATGAATCCACTGTCTCTAGCCCACTTAAATTATTATATCCCTCATATAGAGCTTTCATTACACTACCTAATGTTTCCTTTTGAAATATCATAGCTCCAGCTCCTCCTAAAAGTGCTCCTATAAATAATCCTGGTATAGCTGGTGTTTTCATTATAATTATTCCTAAAACTAAAACTGGAATAAGTAACAACAAAGGAGTTATATTAAAATTTCTAGATAATGTAGAAAGAATAGAATCTATAGCTACACTATTTACAGAAAATGCAACTTTCTTCATTCCCATTCCTGTAAAAATAATTAAAGTTAATACATAGGCTGGAATTGTTGTATAGAGCATATGTGTTATATGATCAAACAATGTAGCACCTGCCATTGCTGGTGCCAAATTAGTTGTGTCTGATAATGGTGAAAGTTTATCGCCAAAATATGCTCCTGATATTATAGCACCTGCAATGATATTTCTATCTATACCAAAACCCTCTCCTATTCCTATAAGAGCTACTCCAACAGTTGATGCTGTAGCCCAAGAACTACCAGTGGATATTGAGACTATAGAGCAAATTATTACTGTTAGTGGTAAAAATGCAGAAGGATTTATCATTTTAAGACCATAATATATCATGCTAGGAACTATTCCTGAAAGTATCCATGTTCCTATAACCATCCCTATTATAAGTAGAATAATAACTGCTCCCATAGCCATTTTTATGGTATTTACCACTCCCTCTTCAAGTTCATCCCAGCTTATTTTCCCCACAACTCTAGCAACTAGTGCAGCAAACATTGCTGAAAGAAAAATTGGAATATGAGCTCCTATTCCTTCTATTTGAATTGCATAATACAAAGTTCCTATCAAAAATAGTACTGGAAGTATGGAGTATTTTAGAGATATTTTTTTTTGTAACATTTTTATTCCTCCTGTAATTAAAAACAAAAAACAGCAGACTTAGGGTTCTGCTGTTTTTATAAAATAATTACGTTATAATTAAATTCCGCTTCATATAATCTATAAACTTCAGAGCACAACACTATTTTGATAATAGTGACAGTTATATAGCTATTAACTATATACCCAATCTTGATTTTTCAAGATTTCGGCAAACTCCCCTTTCATGTATTTTTAACCTATACATTACTCTTGTCCTTTGCTCCTCTACTGATTTTATTTTTTTATTGTTTTGTTGATTATACAATACTGAATAATTAAAAGATAATTCAAAATATATATGTTATCTTATTTTATTATTTTCCACAACTTTTTTTTGAAGGACAGTTTCCTTCTTCACCTTTAGAACAACCACAACCACTCTTTCCTGTCATATACTTATATAAATTTTTAAATGCCACATAAGCTATAACAGCTATAATAATAATTACTATTGTAGTTTTCATTAGAAAAACAACCTCCCTACTTGGAATATAATAGTTGATACTATATAAGGAATTATCAACATTATTCCCATTACAAATCCCATAAATTTATATCCAAATTCCTGTTTTATAGCTGCTAACGTAACTATACAAGGAATTACAAGAAGAATAAATGCCATGAATGAGTAAGCTTTAAGTGGTGCAAGTGGATCATTTGGCCATAAACTTGAAGTAGCTGTTACTATTCCCGTTCCCTCTTCTTCTATTTCTTCCACAGAAGGTGGTGCAAATATATCTCCTAAACTAAATGAAACAACTCCAATTGCAGAGTCTTTTATAGCTACTAATAAATCTATTCCTTGACCTTTTAAATCTTCAGCAAAAGTTGTAACTTCTTCCGGCTCATCAGATTCAGGTTCTTCAACTTTTAAAACTTGAGCCATAAATCCAACTACAACCTCTTTAGCAGCTATACTTGGAACTATTGCTGCTACTGTTTCCCATCTGTCTGCAAAACCAGTAGGTTTCAATATTGGAGCAATAACTCTACCTGCTGATGCCATGTATGATCTAGATGTATCTCCATTATGTGGAAAATAAGTTAATGCCCACAATATCATAAGTACTGCTAATATCGTTGTTCCAGCTTTTTTTATATATGAAGCTGTTCTATCAAAAGTAGAATTTAAAACTACTTTTAAACTTGGTACTCTATAAGGTGGTAACTCTATTATTAGAGCCTTTTCTTCAGCTTTAAAACCATCAAATCTTTTTAGTATCATTCCAGTTATTATTGCAACTATTATTCCCAATAAATATAAACTCATAATTACAAATCCAGCACTATTTCCAAAAAAAGCTGCTGTAAATAATCCATAAACTGGTAATCTAGCACCGCAGGACATAAATGGCGCCATTACTGCTGTAAGTTTTCTTGAATTATGGTCTTCCAATGTTCTTGTAGCATAAATAGCTGGAACAGAACAACCAAAACCGATAATCATAGGAACAAAAGCTTTTCCATTAAGACCCATTTTTCTCATTATTTTATCCATTAAGAAAGCTACCCTTGTCATATAACCACTTTCTTCCAACATTCCCAAGAAAAAATAAAGAAATAACATAAGCGGTACAAAAACTACAACTCCACCAAAACCACCAATAATTCCATCTATAACTAATGATTGTAATACATCTGGTGTCCCTACTAGAAACTCCCCAACATATTTCCCTATAAAATTATTTATAAATCCATCTACCCAATCATTTAAAGGAGCACTTCCATTTATAACCATAGTCATAAATAACCCCATAGCTATAAAAAATAATGGTAATCCTATTACTTTATTCAATAAAATTTTATCAACTTTATCAGTAAAATCTAATCTTGATTTAAGAGAAGTACTTACAGTTTTTTGAACTATACCTCGACCTACTCCATGTCTTTTCTCTGAAAATATAGTTTCTATATCTTCATCATGTTTTTCTTCAAGCTCATTTTTAAAATCTTCAAAATCTTTTGACAAATCTAATTCAAACTCATTTTTAATTCTTTCAAGAAAATAACTATCTCTTTCTAATATTTTAATAGTTACAAAATTTATATTATATCTTTTTAAAATACCTTTATATCTCTCTTCTCTTCTTATAGCTTTCTTTATTTCTTCAATATCATTATTTAAAGCTGTATCAAATCCTAAATTATATTCCACTTCTTTTGAAGAATTTTTAGCAATTTCTAAAGTTTTTGTTAAAAGTTCTTTTAATCCTTCATTTTTAATTGCAGAAGTTTTTATTACCTCTAACCCCACCATTTCTTTAAAGTTTTCAATATCTAATTTATATTCTAATTTTTCAAACTCATCATAGAAATTAAGTGCTATTATCATAGGTCTTCCTAACTCTTTTAAAAGAGTTGTAAGATATAAATTTCTTTCTATATTTGTTGATTCAACAACATTTATAATAACATCTGGTTTCTCGTAAAGAATATAATCTCTCGTTACTTTCTCTTCTAGTGAATACGGACTTAAACTATAAACACCTGGTAAGTCAACTAAATTAATCTCTTCTCCATTAAATATAAAATGAGCTTCTTTTTTTTCAACAGTTACTCCTGGCCAGTTCCCTACTTTTAGTTTAGAACCTGCTAAGGCATTAATTAAAGCAGTTTTCCCTACATTTGGATTTCCTGCAAAGGCTATCTTTATCATTTTTCACAACTCCATTTATTAGAATATTTTTATAAATCGCACGAATCACATATTTTTTCTACTTCTATATGTTCTGCATCTTGTTTCCTTATAGCTAAACTATTCCCTGATATTCTAAATTCTTGTGGATCTCCTAATGGGGCACTTCTTTCAAGCTTAATAATTTGACCAGAATTAACTCCCATATCAATAAGCCTTTTCTTCAATTCACCAATCTTACTAATTTTTAGTATTTGAGCAGATTCTCCTCTTTTCAAATCAGTCAGTTTCACGTTAACCATCCCCTAATTTTTTTATCAAAACAATTTGTTTTTCAAAGTGTTTTATCTAAAAATTATAACAAAAGTTGTATCTATTGTCAAGAAATTATTATTCTTTTTAATTTAAAACTCTCTCAAAAAAAATTAAGCCTAACTTAAAAAATCATTATAATTTCTAAGTTAGACCTATTATATTTTAACTATTTCAATAAATTTTCAAGACTTTTAAATATTACACTTCTTATATTTTTATTATCCATGGATAATTCTTTTATTAAATTTTTTATTTTTAATCTTTTAGAATTTTTATCTGTTTCATAAGGACATTTCGATACTAAAATTTCTATATTCATTCTTTTTATATATCGAACTATATTTATCTCTTCTACATAAGCTAGAGGTCTTATTACCATTACACCATATTCTTCAGAAGTATAGGCCGGTTTCATCATATTATTATTTCCTTGATAAAAAGTATTCATAAGAAATGTTTCTATAATATCATCTTTATGATGACCAAGTGCCAATTTATTTATATTCTGTTCTTTCATCGTTGTATAAAGAATCCCTCTTCTTATCCTTCCACATAAAAAACAAGGGTTTTTAACTTCTTTTTCTCCAAAAAGCATTTCACTTAAGTTTGTTTCTATTACTTGAAGTTCCAAGCCCATTTTTTTACAATAGTTATCTATTCCTGTAGTTTTTGCTAAATCTTCTTCTGGATGAATATGTATTGGAATAATTTCAAAATTTAAACGAGTAATTTTTTTTATTCTTAAAAGAGCATTTAATACCGTCATACTATCCTTTCCCCCAGATATTCCAACAGCTACTCTATCACCTTCTTCCACCATTTTAAAATCATTCATAGCTTTTCCAATAGGACTCCATAAACTTTTTGTGAAATCTTCATTTTCTATATATGCTAAAATTTCATTTTCACGGAGATTTTCTAATTCTATTTTTGTACTCATTATTTTTTCTAAAGTTCTAATAACCTTTATTCTTTTCTTTTCAGAATATTCAATAGTAGTTATAAGATTATCCTTGGAATTTTTAAGAATTATTTTTCCCATCTCCACTTGATCATCTTTTATAATTTCTATCTTATAATTTTCAAAACTTTGACCATTTAAATCGATTATTTCTTTTATTTTTATCATTTTTAATCTCCATTTTTCTTATTTCCTCTAGTGTATCCTAAAATATAATCTAAATTTATATTTTTCATTGAATTAAAAATACTTTGCTTTATATTTGTATTGGTTTCTCCTAAAGTTTTTAAAAGCATTTTTATTTCTTTTCTTTTAGAATCTACTTTACCTGACTCTATTGGACATCCACATGCCATGGCTTGAATTTCATTAACTTTCATAAATTCTATTATATCATCTTCATGAATATTTATAAGTGGTCTTATAAGTTGTAATCTCCCACTTGTTGACTTAACTTTTGGGATCATTGTTTTCACTGTTCCAGCATAAAACATATTTATCATTGTAGTTTCAACCAAATCATCAAAATGATGACCTAAAGCTAACTTATTAAATCCTAATTCCTCTACTTTTTTATATAAAACTCCTCTTCTCATTTTAGCACATAAAAAACATGGACTTTCAGGAGATTGTTCAAAAGCGACTTCCCAAACATTAGCTTGAAAAATTTCACAGGGTATCTCTAATTCTTTTAGATTATCTTTAAATTTATCCATATCCATAGCGCCAAATCCTGGATTCATAGATATAAATGTAACTTCAAAATTTTTACTTCTATCTTTTTTTAATTCTTGAAAAAGTTTAGCCATAATTAAACTATCTTTTCCTCCTGAAACACCTACTGCTATTTTATCTCCATCTTCTACTAAGTTAAACTCTTTTATTGCCTTTGTAAATTTTGACCATATTTTTTTCCTATAAGGACCTCTTATGTTGTTTCTAACAATCTCAGCTTTTGTCAATTTCTTTTCTATCTCCATATTCCCCTCCAAATATTTTAAAATAAATGAGTCACTGTTTCCAATGACTCATTTTTTTAAGAAAATTTTAATTTTTTATTTTTTGTTAGAATTTTTCTTTTTCTTACCAATATCTTGGTATTCTTTCATTAAATTTTCTATATTTTCTAAATCTATCACTTCTACTTTTGTTTTATTTTCATCAAACAATACATTTATTTCTTCTTTTCCTTTTACTTTAGAATATCTAGAATAAAATTCACAAGCTAATTTTTTTTCTTCCTCAGTAAATGTTCCAACCATTGCAATCACTGGTCCAGGTACATCAAAAGCACGTATCATATGAGTTACCTTATCTTTATGTTCCATAATTTTATGGTTACCTATGTCATCTCTTCCTACAAATACATAATTTCCTTTACTAAATCTAAATACTCTTGCTATCTTGGTAAGATGGAAAAAATGATTGAATTCATCATCTAAAATTCCATCATTTTCAAAAGAACGTAGTTTATTAGAATAATCCACATCTGTTAAAAGACAACCACCACCTGGACTAGGATAATCTACTAAGTTATATTTAGCCATAAGTTCCATTTGATAATTTCTTCCTCTACCTTGAATATCTAATAATTCTTCTCTATTTACCCAACCTTCGATTTCTGGTTTTGTTATCTCTAAAAATTTAGCGGATAGTGGTCTTAAAACCAAATCATTCATTCCTGAAAGTTTTTTTACTTTTCCTAAAGCTTCAAAATTTTGTGACATGGGACGTTGTCCTAAAACTTCACCAGAAATTAAAAAACTTGCTCCATATTCTTCCATAAGTTCTCCAGCAACTTTAAACATAAGAGAATGACAATCTATGCATGGATTCATATTTTTACCTCTTCCAAACACTGGTTCTTTTACAACATCCATATGTCTTTTTTGAAATTCTATATACTCTAATTGTATACCTAGTTGTCTAGCCATACTCTCTGCTTTTTCATTCTTCCCACCAAAAAAATGTGAAACAAAATTTAAAGCTATAACTTCTACTCCTTGTTCTTGTACTATTTTGATTGCTAATGCGCTATCCAGTCCTCCTGAAAAAAGTGCTAAAGCTTTTATTGGTTTTTTCATTTTTTTAATCCTCTCTTATATCCATATATGTTCTATTATTAATAGTTTTTTTGCCATCATAGTGTACTTTTATACTCTTTGGCACAGAAGTATAAACTTTTTTACTTATCTCAATAAAACTAGCCTCTTTTATTAGCATAGCACCCATGAGAAAATCTAACATTCTTTGTGCTGTCTCTAGATCTAAATATTCTAAATTTAAAGTCACCATTCTATCTTCTTTTATATAGTTTGCTATTTTCTTACAATCCCCAAAACTCTTAGGATCTATAAATATAGTTTGACAATTTTCAGCTTTTTCCTGCTCATTATCTCTAATTTCTACTCCTAAAACCTCTAAATTTTTATCTATTTTTTCATCTTTATTTATTCTTGATTCTTCAGTTTTTCTTTTTTCTGATTCAAAATTATTTTTTTCATCATTAATTTTCCAATTTTTTTTATTTTCTTTTTCAATTTCATTTTGCTCACGTCTTATCTCATTTTCTCTTTCTTCATTTAAATCTAATTCTTGATCTTCTTCAATTTCTTCTATCCCTGAAATTTGTTTAAACCATTTTACTACTCCCATTTTTATCACTCCTAATTTTTATTTAAATATTTTTGTCCCTATTCTTATAATAGTTGCTCCTTCTTCCAAAGCAATTTTATAGTCACCACTCATTCCCATTGAAAGTTCAGTTAATCTGTTATCAAAATATTTTTTATTTAAATCATCTTTTATTTTTTTTAAAGTTGAAAATACATCCCTCAATATTTTTTCATCCTTTGTATAAGGAGCCATTGTCATTAATCCTATCACATTTAAATTCTTAAATTTTAAATATTCTAAAATCTCTGAATTAAAATCATCTATTTTATATCCTTCTTTACTTTCTTCCCCAGCTATGTTTATTTCTATAAGAATATCTATTTTTTTGTTCCATTCTCCAGCTCTTTTGTCTATTTCTTTTGCTAGAGATAATTTATTCACAGAATGAATTAAACTTATAAATTCAGCTATATATTTTACCTTATTCTTTTGAAGATTGCCTATAAAATTCCAGTTTATATTTTCTATATTTTTATCTTTAAAATATAAATATTTTTCACTGAGTAATTGAACTCTGTTCTCTCCTAGATTATAGACTTTATTTTTTAAAATTTCTTCAATTTCTGGAATTCCAACATATTTAGTAACAGCTATAAATTTAACTTTATCTGGATATGGTGAATATTTTTTTATATCTTTTAATATTTCTTGAATATTTTCTTTTATTTTATCCATAAAATTCTCCTAACTTAAAAAAGCTCTGAAAATACATCATTAGCTAAAAACAGACCTTTTTTTGATAAAATATAATTTTCATCTTTTTTTTCAAAATATCCTTTCTCTAAAAGTTCTAAAAATTTTTCTTCAGAATCTTTATTAGGTTTTATTCCTTTATTTAAAAGTCTTAATCCTAACATATTTCTATATTCTTCTCTAGCTTTTGAATCTACATACTCTTTTTCTAAAATTGGTTTTTCTCTCATATCTATTTTATCATAATATTCTAAAAAATTAGTAATATTTTTATATCTAATATTTTCTAAATATCCTGAAGCTCCTAGGCCTATCCCTAAATATTCTTTATTTTCCCAATATTTGCTATTGTGCTTAGCTTGAAATCCAGGTTTTGAAAAATTTGATATTTCATAATGGCTATAATTATTTTTTTTTGCTTCAGAAATAATAAGTTCAAACATATCAGCTTCTTCATCATTATCAGTTTCTTTTAATTCACCTTTTTTTAATTTTTCATAAAAAGGTGTATTTTCTTCCCAAATAAGAGAATAAATAGAAAAATGCTCTGGATTCAATAAAAAAAGTTGTTCTAAGTCACTTTTTAAATCTTCTATCTTTTGTCCCGGTAAAGAAAACATAATATCTAAACTTATATCTTCAAATCTAGCAATTCTAGCCTGATTATATGTTTCAATTGCTATTTCAGCTGTATGTAATCTTCCTAACACTTTCAAATTTTTATTATTAAAACTTTGAACCCCTATACTTACTCTATTTATTCCTATTTTTCTAAGTTCTAAAAATTTATTTAAATTTACTGTTTTAGGATTAACTTCTAATGTTATTTCAGCATTTTTATCTATTTTTAATTTTTTTAATATTCTTTCTAAATCCTCTGTTTCTAATAAAGATGGTGTACCGCCGCCAAAATAAACCGTACTATAACTGTATTGTGGATATAACTCTATTTCTTTTAAAAGATAATCTACATATTTTTTTCTTTCTTCTTTTTTAGTTCCTGAAAAAGAAAGAAAATCACAATAGTTACATAAACTACTGCAAAAAGGTATGTGTATATATATTGCATCCATAAGTTTCTCCCTTTTATCTAAAAGTATTGCATATATAATTATAATATTTATTATGAATAAGTTCAAGAAAAAATATATAAATATTATAAAATAAAAAAATCTCTTTAATTGAAGTTTCCTAGGTCAAATTTTTGTCTCTAGTTACTTAGATTAAAGAGAATTTTCTTTATAACTTATTTTTTTTCAAGCTCACTAATAAATGTTTCAAACTTCTTCATAACCAGTGCCAATTTTTCTGTGGCACCTTTATCTGTAAGAGATTTTATACAATAATAATATTTTATTTTAGGTTCAGTTCCTGATGGTCTAGCTGTTATATAAGTTCCATCTTCAAGTACAAATTGAATAACATCAGAAATAGGAAGATTAATTTTTTTTGTTTCCCCTGTTCTAAAATCCACCTCAATTTTATTTTTGAAATCTCTAAATATACTAACTTTTTTATCGATTATTGTATTTTCATCTTTTAAATTTGAAAGAGAATTCATTATTTTTTTTATCTCTTCCATACCAGTTATTCCTTTTTTAGTTATAGCAGTAATTCCCTCTTTATACCAACCATATTTATTATATAATTTCTTTAATTCTTCTAATATATCAGTTCCTTCAGCTTCATATTTTGCACCCATTTCTGCAATTATCATAGTTGTTACAATAGCGTCTTTATCCCTTGCATGAGTTCCTATTAAGTATCCATAAGATTCCTCAAAACCAAAAATATATTCACCATCTAAAGTCCCTGTTTCAAACTCTCTAATTTTTTCCCCAATAAATTTAAATCCTGTAAGAGTTCTATATACCTTAACACCTTTATCTTTAGCTACTGAATCCAACATGGGAGTTGAAACTATTGTAGATATTATAGCTCCGTTATGAGGAATATTTTTTCTATTCTCTAAAATATAGTTCATTAAAAGTAATCCTATTTGATTTCCATTTGGATATTGCCATTTCCCGTCTTTTCCTTTTATCGCAACACCTATTCTATCTGCATCTGGGTCATTTGCCATGCAAATTTTAGCGCCTACTTTTTCAGCAAGCTCTATTCCTAGCTTAAAGACTGCAGGATCCTCTGGATTAGCATAGGCACAAGTTGGAAACATTCCATCTCCTTCAAGTTGCTCTTTCACTGGATAAATAGATTCAAAGCCCATCTCTTTAAACATTCTAAGGACTGGTCTACCTCCAGTTCCATGAAGTGGAGAATAAACAATTTTAAAGTCCTTTTTTCCAGGAATATCTATATTCATAGCTTGAGTTTTTATAGCCTCTATATATTTATCATCTATATCATCTGGAACATTAACTACCAAATTTTTTTCTCTCGCTATTTTTTCATCTTCTAATTTTATCATGGAAAAATCAGAAATCTTATTTACTGCATTTACAACACTTGAAGCATGAGGTTCTACCAATTGTGCTCCGTCATTCCAATATACCTTGTATCCATTATATTCTTGTGGATTGTGTGAAGCAGTTATAACTATTCCTGATTGTGCTTTTAATTCTCTCACGGCAAAAGATAGCTCTGGTGTTGATCTTAATCCTTTAAAAAGATAAGCTTTAATCCCGTTTCCTGCTAAAACTAGTGCTGTATTTAAGGCATATTCTTCAGAACCTATTCTACAATCATATGCTATTACAACTGATTTTTTTAAAATGTCGTCATCAGCCACTTCATTTATATAATCACCTAAACCTTGAGTTGCTCTTCTTATTACATATTTATTTATTCTATTACTACCTACACCTCTTATTCCTCTTATTCCACCAGTTCCAAAAGATAAATCCATATAGAATCTATCCTGGATTTCCTTTGTATCCCCTTGAATATTTTTTAATTCATCTCTGTCAACTTCATCTATATAACTTGAATTTAACCATTCTAAATATTTTTTTTCTGATTCCATAATTCCTCCACTATTTTATTTTCCATAACCATTATTTTCCTAATATATATTTTTATAATATCATAATTATTTAAGAAATTAAAGATTTTCTTTGGAATAAAAAATTTTACAATAAGAAAATGTCAGAGCTTCTAAACTCTGACATTTTTTATTTAATAAGGCATGGGATTCTGATTAGTTATTTTTTCCTCTACTTTTTTAGTCACTATAAGGACTTCTGTAGTTAAAATTAAAGAAGCAACTGAAACTGCATTTTGAAGTGCTGATCTTGTTACTTTTGCTGGGTCAATTATCCCATTTTCAATCATATTAACATACTCTTCTGTAATTGCATTAAAACCATATCCTTTAGATAAATTTCTAATTTTTTCTATAACAACTGCTCCATCTACACCTGCATTTTCTGCAATTTGTTTAATAGGAACTAGTAAAGCTTTTTTTAATATCTCCACTCCCATTCCTTCTTCCCCTAACAATATGAAGTTTTCCATATCCTTAGCTATCTGTACAAGGGTAACTCCTCCACCTGGAACTATTCCTTCTTCTACTGCTGCACGAGTTGCATTTAAGGCATCTTCTATTCTTAATTTTTTATCTTTCATTTCTGTTTCTGTTGCAGAACCAACTTTTATAATAGCTACTCCACCTGATATTTTTCCTAATCTATCTTGTAATTTTTCTTTTTCATATTCAGAAGAACACTCTGAAATTTGAATTTTTAATTGATTTTTTCTGGCTTCTATAGCATGGGGGATAGCCATCCCATCTATTATAACTGTACTATCTTTAGATATTTTTACTCTTTTTGCTCTCCCTAAATTCTGTCCTGTTGTTTCTTCTAATATCATACCTTTCTCTTCTGAAATGACTTCTCCACCTGTGAGTATAGCTATATCTTCAAGTATTTCACCTCTTCTATCTCCAAAAGATGGTGCTTTTACTGCTACAACATTGATAGTACCTCGAAGTTTATTTACGACTAAAGTTGCAAGTGCTTCTCCTTCTAAATTATCAGCAATAATTAAAAGAGGAGCTGATGCCTTTACTACGTCTTCCAAAATAGGCAATATATCTTTCATTGATGTTATTTTTTTATCAGTTATTAATATATATGGATTTTCAAGTTCACTTATCATTTTTTCCGTATCACTTGCCATATATGGGGAAATATATCCTTTATCAAATTGCATTCCCTCTACTATTTCTAGACTTGTTTCTAATGATTTTGCTTCTTCCACTGTTATTATGCCTGTCTCTGAGACTTTTTCCATAGCCATAGCTATTAGTTTTCCTATTTCCTCATCACCTGCAGATACAGAAGCAACTTGAGCTATCTCTGAATTTGATTCTATTTTTTTAGAACTTAATTTTAAAAGTCTAATAGCTTCAATAGTAGCTTTCTCTATCCCTTTTTTTATAAACATAGGATTTACTCCTGAAGATACTATTTTCAACCCTTCTTTAACTATGGCCTGTGCTAAAATAATGGCAGTAGTTGTTCCATCACCTGCAATATCATTGGCTTTTGTTGCTACTTCTTTTATAAGTGAAGCTCCCATATTTTCAAATTGATTTTCTAGTTCTATCTCTTTAGCTATTGTTACACCATCATTTGTAATAAGGGGAGAACCATAGGATTTTTCAATCACAACATTTCTTCCTCTTGGTCCCAAAGTAACTTTAACAGCATTAGCCAAAATATTCACACCATTTTCTAAATTTTTTCTTGCCTCTTCGTCAAATTTTAATATTTTAGACATTTTTTTCCTCTACTTTCTAAATTTTATTCTACAATAACTGCCAATACATCTTTTAAATTAACTATTATTAATTTCTCATTTCCAGATTTTATATCAGTTCCTGAAAATTTAGAATATAGTACTTTATCTCCTACTTTAACTTCTTTCATATTTTCGCCCTGACCAAGTGCTACTATCTCACCTAAATTAGGTTTGTCTAGCTCTTTAACAGTAGATAAAATTATTCCACTGGCTGTTTTTTCTTCTTTTTTTTCTACAATCGGTCTTACTACGATTCTTTCTCCAATTGGTTTCAGTATCATTTTATCACTACCTTTCTTTTTTATTTTAATCCTTTATATATTCAATAATTACAAGGATATTTTTTATAATATCACCATTTTATATTTTACTTAGATATTTTCAATTCTTTTTCCAAATAATCCATTAATTCATTTTTAGTCTCTTCGTTTCTTAATCCAAATTCTATATTTGCTTTTAAAAGTCCAATTTTATTCCCTATATCATATCTTTTCCCTTGAAAATTATAGGCTAAAACTTTTTCACCATCTTGCATCATTTTTAATATCCCATCAGTTAATTGAATCTCTCCACCTTTTCCTGGTTTTGTTTCCTCTAGATATTTAAATATCTTTCCATCTAATAAATATCTTCCAAGACAAGCTAAATTAGAAGGGGCTTCTTCTTTTAATGGCTTTTCTACGAAATCAGAAATTGACACAGTTCTTTCATCTAGTTTGTTCACAGGCTTTATAACCCCATACTTGGAAACATCTTCCTCTAAAACCTCTTGAACCCCTATAACACTCGCTCCGTACTTATTATATGTCTCAATTAATTGTTTGGATACTGGAGTTTCAGTGTTATACATAATATCATCACCTAATGCTACTATAAAAGGTTCATCACCTATGAAAGGTTTAGCTTTTAGTATAGCATGACCTAACCCTAAAGGTTTATTTTGTCTCACATAAAAAATATTTGCCATTTCAGAAAGATAGTTAACTTTTTCTAATAATTCAGTTTTTCCATCTCTTACCAAAGTATTTTCAAGTTCAAAAGAATAATCAAAATGATCTTCTATTGAATTTTTATTTCTCCCTGTCACTATAACTATATCTTTGATTCCAGACTCTACCAATTCCTCTACAATGTACTGTAGAGATGGTTTATCAACTATTACTAGCATCTCCTTAGGCTGTGCTTTTGTTGCTGGTAAAACTCTTGTTCCTAATCCTGCAGCTGGTATTATTGCTTTGGTTACTGTTGTTTTTTTCATTTTTTCCCCACTTTTTTATTTAGTTTATTATTTTATTCTTGCCCCTAACTCAACTTTTGAATCCACTTGAATAAGCTTACTTCCATTTTTTTTATTTTCCACGGTTAAAAACATCCCTTGTGAAATTTCACCTCTTAATTTTACTGGTTTTAAGTTCGTTATTGCCAATACTTTTTCCCCTACTAATATTTCTTGTTCTGGATAAGATTTTGCTATTCCTGATATTATTTGTCTTATTCCATCTTTTAATTTTACTTTGAATTTAAGTAGTTTATCTGCTCCTTTTACTTTTTCAACTGCTAATATTTCTACAACTTCAATTTTTATCTTATCAAAATCTCCAATTTCAATGGAGTTCTCTATTACTAACTCTTCATTTATTGACAACTCATCTTTTTTCTCTTCTATTACTGGAATTTCAAGTCTTGGAAAAATAGGTTCAGCTTCCCCTAATACATGTCCTGGATTAAAGAAATTCCAACCTTTTAATTCCTCTATTTTAGCTTCTTTTATAGGATTTATAACTCCTAATTGTCTCCAAATATCAGATGATTTTGTTGGCATATATGGATAAATTAATACTGAAACTTTATATAGCCCATTTATTAAATTATTCATAACAGTTCCTAATCTTTCTTTTGAAGTCTCATCTTTTGCTAAAGTCCAAGGTGTTGTCTCATCTATATATTTATTCATACGAGATATAAATTTCCACATACCTTCCAATGCCTTTGAAAATTCTACTTTAGCCATTGATTTTTCAACAGTAATTAGCGTTTCTTCCCAAATATTTTTTAAACTTTCGTCAAATTCTCCTGAAATATCACCTTTAACTACTATACCATTAAAATATTTTTTATACATTCCAAGTGTTCTATTTAGTAAGTTTCCTAAGTCGTTTGCAAGATCTGTATTTATTCTTGTTATAATTGATTTTGTTGCATAATCTCCATCATTTCCAAAATTAACTTCTCTCATTAAACAATATCTAAATACATCTACTCCATATTTTTCAATCTCAAGCTCTGGTGCTACTACATTTCCCTTAGATTTTGACATCTTTTCTCCTTCAGATGTCCACCAACCATGGGCTACTACATTTGTAGGAAGCTTTATCCCTGCTGAAAGAAGCATACAAGGCCAAATTATAGCATGAAATCTTACAATATCTTTCCCCATTAAATGCACAACTTCAGAATTATTCCAAAACTTATCAAACATTTCTGGATTATTTGCATAACCAGTAGCTGTTATATAGTTTGTTAGAGCATCAAACCAAACATAAGTTATATGTCCTGGTGCAAAATCAATAGGTATTCCCCATTCAAAAGTATTTCTAGATATTGATAAATCATGTAAATTTTGTTTTATAAAAGAAACAACTTCATTTTTTCTAGAATTAGGAAGAATAAAATCAGGATTTTCTTCTATATGCTTAAGTAATTGGTCCTGATATTTTGACATTTTGAAAAAATAAGATTCTTCCTTTACTATTCTTAATTCTTTTCCGCAGTCTGGACAAAAATTTTCATTTACTACACTATTTTCAGGAACAAAAGTTTCACAGGCTACACAGTACTTCCCTTCATACTCACCCTTATATATATCACCTTTGTCATAAACTGTTTTCAATATTTTTTTCACAGCATCTTTATGTCTAGGCTCTGTTGTTCTTATAAAATCATTGTATTCTATATTTAATTTCTCCCACATATCTTTAAACCTAGGAGCCATAGAATCAGTCCATTGTTGAGGAGTTAAATTTCTAGTTTTTGCAGCTTCTTCTACTTTCTGTCCATGTTCATCTGTTCCTGTAACAAAATAAACATCGTAACCACATGTTTTTTTATATCTTGCTAAAACATCAGCTGCTATTGTTGTATATGCTGTTCCCACATGTGGATCACCATTTACATAGTATATCGGGGTTGTAACATAAAAGTTTTTTGTCATATTTATCACTCCTTATTTTTTATTTTTTATTTGTAATTCTGCTTTTCTATCCAAATTATCTAGTTTTTCTTTTAATAACAATGCTTCATCTAATAAATCTGCATTTTTTTCAATGAAATAAGGTTCACCAAAAATAACCACAGCTCTAGAAAAGGGTTTAGGTAATTCAAATTTGTCCCAAGCTTTTTCAAATATCCATTTTTTTTCATAGGCAACTCCAATTGGAACAAGTGGAATATTAGACTTTTGTGCAATATATAGCATTCCAGATTTAACAACATATCTAGGTCCTTTAGGTCCATCTACTGGAGTACCCACTGTACAACCTTCTTTCACTTTTTTTATAAGCTTTAACAAACTTTTAGTTGCATTTTTATCCGAAGAGCCTCTCACCATTTCAGTTCCATATCTCTCAAGAGGAACTGAAATAAGTTCTCCATCTTTAGTGGGACTAGCCAAAGCCACTTTTCTCTTTAAAAAGCCTGTTCCTAAAAGGGTCATAACAACTTTATTATGCCAAATTGCCATAACATAATTTCTATTTTTATCAAATTCTTTTGGAAATATTTGTTCAATTTTCATAGTTTTTTCTAAAAATTTTACTAGATAATATACAAGATTACCATAAAATCTATACTTTCTATTTTCCCACATAAACTCACTTCCTCAAAGCTTTAGTAGGTTTAATTATATCATAATTTGAGAATAATAAAATTAAAAATTCTAAAAAATAAAAAAAGCTATCTTAATAATAATCGAATTTATGATTATTATTAAATAGCTTTTATCTTTATATTAGAATAATCCTGGAATATTTACTCCACCAGTAACTTTTTCCATTTCTTTTTCAGATAATTCTTCTGCTTGTCTCATAGCTTCATTTACAGCTGATAAAATTAAATCTTGTAACATTTCCTTATCTTCCATAGATTCTTTTAAAATTTCATCTGAAATATTTATAGATAATAATTCTTTTTGACCATTAACTCTAGCTATAACTGCTCCTCCACCTACAGAAGCTTCTAACTCTCTAGTTTTTAATGATTCTTGAATAGCCAACATTTCTTGTTGCATAACCTGTGCTTGCTTTAATAAATCTTGCTGACCCAAATTTGCTGTTTTCCCTGTTTTTAATTTTCTTACCACGTTTCTATTCCTCCCAAATTATTCTTTTTTTACTTCTTTTGATTATATCATACCATACTAGGCATTTCAATTACTAAATTATATTATTTGAAATATTTTCACTTACTGGAGAGTATAAAAGTGGTGAATAAAAAATTTTTTCTTTTTTTATATTTTTTTCTACTTTAAAAAGAGAACTTTCTATATTTTCAAAATTTATAAAATTATTTAAAAGTTTTGTATTTTCCAATATACTTAAATAACCAGCAATATAATTAATAAAATTATTTTTTGTGTCTATATTTTCTATTTTTTGCACATTATAATCATCTTTTTTTATTTTTAAATCATCCGCTAATTTTATAATTACCTGGTCCAGAGTAGCAATCCCATCTACAAGTCCATTTTTTACTCCTTGGGTTCCTGTCCAAACTCTACCTTTCGCTATTTTTTCTACTTCTTCTAAGTTCATTTTTCTTCCTAAAGAGACTCTATTTTTAAATTCTTCATAGACTCTTTCATTACTTTTTAAAAGAATAGAAAATCTATCTTTATTCATAGGTTGAATAAAGGAATATAAATTTGAGTTTTTTCCCTCTTCCAATACCTGTATATCTATTCCTATTCCTTTGGCTAATTTTCCAATATTGGGGAGAATTGAAACCACACCAATTGATCCTGTTATGGAGTTCTCATTGGCATATATCTTATCCCCTGCTGAAGCTATATAATATCCTCCTGAAGCTGCTACAGAACCTATTGATATATACACAGGTTTCTTTCCTTTTCCAGATTTTATCATATTATAAATTATTTCAGAACTTAGAGCTGATCCTCCAGGAGAATTTATTCTAAGTACTATACCTTTTATCTTTTCGTCATCAAAAGCTGAATTTAATAGGTCCATGGTATTTTGTGGTTCTATTGAGTTATTCATATCACCGGAATTTACTCCCGCTTGGACTATTTCTCCGTTTAAAAATATAACTCCTATTGAGTTTTTTTTATCTTTTAATAATTTTTTAGAAATAGTTTTTCCTAATATAATTTCATTATATTCTTCATAGGTAATCACATTATTTTTTTCTAAACTCTTTTTAAAATTATAATAAAACATGTTTTTATCTATTAATTTCTTTTCTAATAATTTCATAGGTGTTACTGATACTAACTCTCCAGACATAATTTCTTTTTTTAACTCTTCTCTATTTAGTTTTCTATTCTCAGAAACTTTAATCAAGAAATTATTTTGAACGCTATTTAACAATTCAAGAGTATTTTCTTTTGAGAACTCACTCATACTGGTGCTAATTAAATGTTCTCCAAATGATTTATAATCTCCCATATGAATTACAGTAAATTCTATACCAAAATTATTAGCTATTCTTTTATAAAAAGGTATCTCTAATGAATATCCAGAAATATCTGAACTAGAAGATACTGTTCCAGGCATTATTATTGTTCTTGCATTTGTTGCAAAAGAATAAGATTTTTTATTAAATCCTGTTGAATAAGCATAGATTTCTTTATCTAAAGGAAAATCTTTTAAAATCTTTCCTACTTCTTCACTTTGAGCTGAATTTAATGAAAAATTATCCATTTTTAATATGATTCCTTTTATTTTTTTATCTTCTTTCATTTTTTTTAAATTTACTAAAAAATCATAGTATTCAATATTTTTTCCTCTCAATATATCAATATAAGAACTAGGTGTTTCACTGTAATTTAATGACATATCCATCTCTATATATTTATATTCGTTATTTAATGATTCTATTTTTTTTATATCTTGATATTTAAATCCTACATATACTATACCTAAAACTAAAATTATAAATAAAAATACTTGAATTATAAATGTACTAACTTGCTTTAATAAAAATATTAAAATATTTTTTATTTTTTTTAATAACCACTTCATTATGTTTTTCTTCCTTTTAGTTGAATTTATCTGTCTATATATTTTTTTAATTTAAAACTATCTCTCCACCTGCTATAATTACCTTAGGAGAAGTTATATTTAAAAGAGGATTCTTTTTCCATATAACTATGTCCGCATCTTTTCCAACTTCTATACTCCCCACTCTTTCATCTACTTCCATATACTTAGCAGGATTTATCGTTATTGCTTCCAAAGCTTTCCATTCATTCATTCCAGCTTCCACTGCAAGTCCTGCAGATAAAGCTAAATATTCAAGTGGTACTACTGGAGCATCTGTTATTATAGCTATATCTTTTCCTGAATTGCTTAACTTAGCTACATTTTCAAATGATTTTGGTTTTAACTCTATTTTAGTTCTAGATCCAAAAGTAGGTCCTACCAATAGTGGATAATCTTCTTCTTGAATTTCACTCAATATATCCGTAATACCAGTTACATGTTCTAAAGTTAATTTTAAGTTAAATTCCTTTGCTATTCTAATTGCAGTTAAAATATCATCTCCTCTATGACAATGAGCCTTTAAAGGTATTTCTCTCTTTAAAACTGGTATCATTGCTTCTAATTTAATATTATATTTTCTATTTGGATCATTCATATATTCTTTTGTTTTTTCTAAAGTTTCTCTTAAAAGTGCTGCTATCCCCATTCTTGTAATTGGTGTTTTATTTTTTTCATTGTAAACTCTTTTTGGATTCTCTCCAAAAGCAACCTTCATTGCCATGGGAAATTTTACTATCATTTTGTCTACTCTATCTCCATAAGTTTTTATACAGGCATATTGTCCTCCTATTACATTGGCAGACCCTGGTCCTGTTCCCACAGTTGTTACACCTCCATGTAACGCTTCTTTAAAAGTTATATCTTGTGGATTAATTCCATCAATTGCTCTCATTTCAGGAGTTATAGGATCATTTAATTCGTTATAATCCCTACCTTCAAATCCTTGACTATCACCAGATAATCCTAAATGAGTATGTGCATCAATTAATCCCGGTGTTACATAGAGACCATTTGCATCAATAATTTCATTTATAACTCCATTAATTTTCTCATCCGCTCTTGTTACTTCTGTTATAATTCCATTTTCAAAATAGATATTGGATAATTCACACTTTTTTCTTTTACAATTCATAAGTAATGCATTTCTAATAAGCTTCATTTGAAAAACCTCCATATTTATATTTTTTAACCCCACTAAAAAAATCTATTAGCTACAATAAAATATAGTTCTATAATATCAAATTATTTCAAAAATTAATACTTTTTTCTATGAAAATAAAAAAAAGACCTCTTTTCAGAAGTCTATAATTTCAAAATGGTGGATCCAGTAAGAATCGAACTTACCACCACTCGGTTATGAGCCGAGTGCTCTAACCAACTGAGCTATGGATCCAAAATTGGTTAACTGCTATATATTTTACATCATAATTTGAAATTTGGTGGCGGGAGTAAGACTCGAACTTACGACCTTCGGGTTATGAGCCCGACGAGCTGCCAACTGCTCTATCCCGCGACAATTTTGTTACTTTAATTTTTTAAAATGGTGCCTGGGGCCGGAATCGAACCGGCACGGTATCAGATACCTCAGGATTTTAAGTCCTGTGCGTCTACCTATTCCGCCACCCAGGCGTTTTATTTTAAAATTTACTACTTTATTACTTAAATGGCGGGAGTGACGAGGCTCGAACTCGCGACCTCATGCGTGACAGGCATGCGCTCTAACCAACTGAGCTACACCCCCAAATTAAATGGTGGTCACAACAGGACTTGAACCTGTGACCCCCTGCTTGTAAGGCAGGTGCTCTCCCAACTGAGCTATGCGACCATAATTTTAAATATTATTTTTAGTTTGCTACTTGTACCACTTAAGTATTAATGGTGCCCAGACGCGGAATCGAACCACGGACACGGAGATTTTCAGTCTCCTGCTCTACCGACTGAGCTATCTGGGCATATGGCGGAGAGCCAGAGACTCGAACTCTGAAGCGTTACCGCGTCGGTTTTCAAGACCGATTCCTTACCAATTAGGATAACTCTCCATATGCATAGTATAATACTTATTAAATTGTTGTGGTACCCCGTAGGGGAATTGAACCCCTGTTTACAGAGTGAAAATCTGTTGTCCTCACCACTGGACGAACGGGGCAAACTAAATGGTGGATCCAGTAAGAATCGAACTTACCACCACTCGGTTATGAGCCGAGTGCTCTAACCAACTGAGCTATGGATCCGGTTACAACATGGTGTGACTGAAGGGATTCGAACCCCTGGCCCACGCCTTAGAAGGGCGTTGCTCTATCCAACTGAGCTACAGTCACAAATGGTGCGTCATACAGGACTTGAACCTGTGGCAACACGATTAAAAGTCGTGTGCTCTACCAGCTGAGCTAATGACGCATGTTTTTTTGGAGCGGGAAACGAGGGTCGAACTCGCGACATTCAGCTTGGAAGGCTGACGCTCTACCAACTGAGCTATTCCCGCATATATGTTATTTAATTGTTTGGTGGCGGGAGTAAGACTCGAACTTACGACCTTCGGGTTATGAGCCCGACGAGCTGCCAACTGCTCTATCCCGCGATACCTTATTTAATTTTGTCCAATAAATGGTGCCTGGGGCCGGAATCGAACCGGCACGGTATCAGATACCTCAGGATTTTAAGTCCTGTGCGTCTACCTATTCCGCCACCCAGGCATGTTTACGAAGTACTTAGCATTTAACTGCTTTCCCTCACGGACATTTATAATAATACCATATATAATAATAAAGGTCAACTGTTTTTTTATTTTATTGCATATTTTTTCATGTTACATCTAATTCATCTAGGTGTAACCCTATATTTTCCAATGAAATTTTAACAAAATTATCTTTTTTTAAAATTATATTTTCTTTCTTTTGTTTTTTTAAAGATTTAAATAAATACTCTATTTTTAATGCTTCTGATCTTGTAGATACAGACCAAACTATCTCAATTTTTTTCACTTTATGACTTTTTGTATATTTTGCTCCTACCCCATTTAAATGTGTTTCATATCTTTTTATATAATTTTTAGCAATACCAGTATAGAGAGAATTATCCTCACATCTTAAAACATAAATATACCACATAATTTAGTATTCTTTTATATTTTTAAAAAGTTCTAGTACATATAAAGTTTTTAAGTCTGAGGTTAAACTAGGTAGCGCTTCCAAGTCATACCACTGGCCTATTAAATCCTCTCCTATATCCAGTTTAAGTTCTTGTGGAACAATACTATCATCATTTAATCTAACTATATAAATATATACCCCTTCACTTGTATACCCAGGTGATACCATTAAAGGATATGGTGACTTATAAAGTATTGTGTAATTCTCCTTTACATACCCTGTTTCTTCTTCTAACTCTCTATAAAGTGTAGAAATAGAACTCTCTCCTTTTTCTATTATTCCTGCTGGTATTTCAATAAAATTATCTTTAACTCCAGGTCTATATTGTTTAACAAAAAAACCCTTGTTCATATCTTTATTTAATACTAAAGCTGCTATTGCATGTTCTTTATCTAAAAATTCTAAATTAAAATTTTTAGTTGGATGTTTTTCAATTTTAAATTTTAAAAATTTTAAATTATTCATTTATTTTATCTCCTCATCTTCTTTTAAATAAGTCTTAAATTTTTTCATTGAATTATAAAACTCTTTTTTTCTATTTAAATATTTCATTTTTCTATTATCCTTATTAGCATTTATAGTATTCATGATGGGAAGTAAAAATCCTGCTACTATTCCTGCAGAAAATCCATTATTATATAAGTTTAATCCCCCATGTACAACTCCT
Source organism: uncultured Fusobacteriaceae bacterium (assembly GCA_947072665.1). Classification (GTDB taxonomy): domain Bacteria; phylum Fusobacteriota; class Fusobacteriia; order Fusobacteriales; family Fusobacteriaceae; genus JAGNZR01. The sequence goes on from CAMTIW010000021.1 coordinate 26,323, forward strand.
ATACTTTGTACCACTGCAAAATGAAGCCAACCTGCTACTATTCCCCAAATAGGTCCATAAACCCCTGCTATAGGAGCTAGAGACGTTCCAAACAATGCAGACAATGCAACTATGAAGTAATCATCTGTGGTTCCTATACTAGCTAATACAACTCCTATTAAAATTGGTGTCGTATTAAAAATATGTTTCCCATAAGCAGCAAAGCCAACCATTGTTAAAACACCAGCTAAAAGTGGTCCACTTAATACTTGTCCTAATAATGCTACATACCCAATTCCTATAAATCCCATTATTCCCATATTAAAAAATGTTATTCCATACCCATATTTTTCAACAAAATCAGCTTTTAATCCAGTATCTTTCAAGAGATTTTTATATCCTTTAAAACTTTTTCCATTCAAATAAAAACCAATAATAATCAATATTGAAAATGTTAAAATTGATAAAATTTTCAATTCTAAATCATGAGATACAGATATTATCCTTCTCGGCGTTACTTGAAATTTGTATATTTTCATTACAGAGCTTATAACAGCTCCTAATATTCCACCTGTAAATCCTAAATTATACAGATTAAACCCTTCATGAAATCCTGCCATTTTTTTTGCTATGGGAGTTACTATAAATCCAATTATAACACCCAATGCCACAGCACTTATATAAGAACTTTGATCAGCATTAATTTTAAAAGCAACTTCACTTATAAAAGGTGCCAATGCACTTGTAAAAGATATAGTTATTAAAATATCTTTAAAATCTATATTCTCATATTTAGAGTACATAATTCCACCTAAATATATAGGTAAAATATTGAAAATATTCTTTCCAAAAAAAGAAAAACCAAAAACTGTGAAAAAAGAAGCTATAGCCAAACCTTTTATTGGAACTTTAAGCAATTTCATCATGGTAAAATTAAAACCAAAAATAGCAAATGCATTAAAAAATGTTCCACCAAGTCCCCCAACAACTAAAAAATCTGTTATTAATACCGCTTGTGAAGTTATAATATTTATGAAACCACTCCATATATTTTCATGTGAAATATACACTAATATTCCAAAAGTTATTACAAATATAGAAATAAGTAATTGTATTATAACTTTACTTTTTTTATCTAATTTCATACCCCTCCCAATTTCTTATAATTCTTATTCAACAATTCTTTAATCTATTCTAATTATATCACATTTTTCAAAAAAATAAAAAAAATCACTGAGTAATCAGTGAATAAATTTTATAAATGGCGCTTCTTGCTGG
>CAMTIW010000022.1 GCA_947072665.1 uncultured Fusobacteriaceae bacterium
TTGGGCTGTCGCCAAGCGGTAAGGCATCAGACTTTGACTCTGACATGCGTTGGTTCGAATCCAGCCAGCCCAACCAAAAACATATGAATTTTACTGTCTATTTATAGGCAGTTTTTTTTTGAAATAACATTGAAAAAAAAGAAAAAAAAAGGTATAATCTAGCTAGATTAATATTCAAAAATAAACTCTAATAATTTAGGAGGTTTTATGAATAAAAAATTTCAAAACTTAATACTCACAAAAGAATATATAAAAACTGGCGAAACACCTTATATGACAGAAAAGACAGTATTTTCTGATCTTTTAAAATCTCATAGTACACCTAAAGACAAGTATGGACATATAGTTGTCTCTAATGGAGAATTAAAGTTTTTTTGGGAAGATGACTTAGAAAATCCAATATTGATAAATGAAAAAAATTCTATTGTTATAATTCCAGAAAAAAACCATCATATAGTAATAGAAAATGAAGTTAATTTTAAAATTGAGTTTTATAAAAAGTTAGACTAATAAAAAATAAAATAGAAAATTGGGATAGATAGTTGACGCGATAGTCAAAATAATGTTATTATAGAGTCAAATTTATAGAAAGTTATAGGGGAGGAAGAATGAAAAAAGCAATATTTTTATTAGGAGCTATATTAACAATTGGTACTACATTAATGGCTGAAAACAATGGAAGTAAATGGGGTGTAGGAGTAGGGATGGGATACTCAACTAAAATACACAAAATAGAAGATGCAAAAGCTTTTCCAACACCATTATTGGATATTGAATATAATGATTTTTATGTTAAAGGTATATCTGTAGGATATAATTTATATAAAAATGATGCATTTACAATGTCATTATTTTTAGATCCTATGGTAGGTTTTGCAGTAAAATCGAAGGACATGAAATCTGGTTATAATAATATAGATAATAGAGATACTCAAGTTATGTTTGGAGCAAAAGCTGAAATCAATACAGGAATAAGAGATGTTAGAACTACAGTTAGTTTCCAAGGTGGAAAAGATGGTGGAACTGGAAAATGGAGTCTTTATAGAGCATTTAAAGCAGAAAAATTAACAATAACTCCTTCTGTTCATGTAGCTTATTATACATCTGATTTCACAGATTATTACTTTGGAGTTTCATCTAGTGAAGCTTCTAGAAAAGGAAATAGTAACATTAATAAATCATATAAAGCTGATGGAGCTGCCTCTATGGGAATGGCATTAACAGGAGAGTATAACTTTAATGAAAAACTTTCTTTAATGATGTTTTTAGGTGTGGAAAGATTTTCTGATGAAATTAAAAATTCACCAATTGTTGAAAATGATGTAATATTTATGACTGGTTTAGGAGCTAGATATTACTTTTAAAAAAAAACTCTCTTAATTATTTATTAATTAAGAGAGTTTTTTTTAATTAAAATATCTGATCCAAATATAAATATTAGAAACAATTAAAGTTTGAACTGCTATTAAAGAACCAAACTTTAAAAAATCAACAAAACTTATTTTTATTCCAGCTTTTCCAGCAGCACTAACAGCAACTACATTTGTAGCGGAAGCTAAAATTGAAATATTTCCACCTAAACAAGAACCAAAAGATAGAGCCCACCAAAAAGCGTCTGGATTTCCTTGACCATGAAAGGAAGGAATCATAACTTCTACAATTTTAGAAACAGTAGCGGCATTAGCAACATTTCCAATTATTGAAGTAAAGAGAGCTGAAATCCATGTTATACCTAAAACTGCTATATTAAAATGTCCTTTTGTAACTTCTATCATTTTATTTCCTAAGAAATCAATAACGTGAGTTTCTTGTATTCCTTTTACCATCATAAAAAGACCTATAAAAAAGAATAAAGTATCCCACTCTACGTGATTGAAAGTTTCAACTGGATTTTTTTTCGCTAAAATTACTAGAATTATTGCACCACTTAGAGAAATAATAGCTAAGCCTTTATCAATAAAGTTATTTAAAATAAAACCTAAAATAACTAATATAAAAATAGTTCCAGCTTCTTTTAGAAGATTTTTATCTTTTAAAGTTCTACTAGCATCAAGTTCCATAACTCTAGCTTTTAGCTCAACAGAAACTTTTAATTTTTTCCCATAGATAAAATAAACATTTGCTATTAAAACAATCATGGCTAAAATAGACATAGGTCCTGTATTAAGAATAAATTGATTAAATGTTAAATGAGATTCACTTCCAATGATAAGTTGAGTAGGATCTCCTATAATAGTAGCAACTCCACCAATGTTAGCAGCCATAACCTCGGTTATAATAAATGGAAATGGATTAAGTTGTAGTTGATTGGCAAGAAGTATAGAAACTGGAGCCATAAGTAAAATTGTTGTAACATTATCTAAAAATGCTGAGCATAATGCTGTTACTAGTGCTAAAAGAACAATAAGGGAAAATGGTTCTCCTCTTACAAGTTGTGCAGCTTTAATGGCAAACCATTGAAAGATACCAGTTTCAGAAATGAGATGCACTATTATCATCATTCCTATTAATAAAAATAAAATTTCTAATCTTTCAGAAACTGCTTCTAAAGCTTTTTTTTCGTTTAAAATCCCAACTAAAGCCATTCCTAAACCACCAATCATAGTTGCCCATGCTCCTGGAACTTTTTCAGAAATTATCAGATAAAAAACGGTAATAAAAATTACTAATCCTAAAACTATCTGCATTGTTGTTCACCTCTAATATTTTTTAAGTTATTTTTTAAGTATATATCAGAATTCGATAATTTGCAATTAATAAAAAAGAAAAGAAATAAAATATGTTGATAATATTAAAATAAAAGTATATGATTATATTATTATAATCATATAAAAAGTTTGTTATTGAAAAGTAAAGTTCTAAAATAAGCGTAAATGATTTGTTTTTTTTGGACATAAAATATTATTTAATAAAAAAAATATTATTAGGAGAAGATATATTTATGAACAATGATGTGAAAAAATTACTACAAGAAAATCCATTAATTATAGCATTAAAAAATGAAAGAGATTTAAATAAAATTTTGAAACTAGAATCTAAAATAATATTTTTACTCTGTGGAAATATTTTGAATATTGAGGAGATAACAAGAGAAATAAAATCTTCTGGTAAAAAATCTTTTGTACATATAGATATGATTGAGGGTTTAGATTCAAGAGCTGAAAAAAGTATAGATTTTTTAAAAAATAATAGTTATGCAGACGGAATAATAAGTACGAAACCTTCCATGATAAAATATGCAAAAAAAAATGGTTTTTTAACAGTTCAAAGATGTTTTTTAATAGATTCTTTATCTTTTGAGAATACTAAAAAGATATTAAAGGAAGGAAATTCAGATGCTGTGGAAATTTTACCAGGTGGAATGCCTAAAATTATAAAAAAAATTTCATCCATGTTAAATATTCCATTGATAGCAGGAGGATTAATAATGGATTTAGAAGATATTGAAATAGCAAAAAAAAATGGTGCTTTAGGAATTTCTACTACAGATTTAAAAGTTATAGAAAATTATTATAAAATTAAATAAAGAAAAAAAACAAGGTATAAAATAACTTTTAAAAAGTAAAAAACAAACATTTTAAACTTTAAAAATACAATACAATAAAAAAGTTGACACAAATTTAATTATAAAGTATAATTATTCTATAATTATTAAATGTATTTTTAGATCCTATAATTGAATAGAGCTGAAGAGAATAGAGAAGGCTATCAATTTCCTTGTAGAAATACGAGGTTGTTGGTAGTTTTTTTATATAAAAAAATATGGGAGGTAAAATTTATGAATGCTTATATGGGTGAATTTATAGGGACAACGTTGGTAGTACTTTTAGGCAATGGAGTCGTTGCTGGATGTTCATTACCTAAAAGTAAGTCAGAAAATGCAGGATGGATAGTTGTAACTGCAGCTTGGGGATTTGCAGTAATGACAGGAGCTTATGTTGCTGGCTGGGTAAGTGGAGCTCACTTAAATCCTGCATTAACACTTGGATTAGCAACGATAGGGAGTATAGGATGGAATTTAGTGCCAGGCTATATTTTATCTCAAATGGGTGGAGCTATGTTAGGACAATTTTTAGTATTTTTAACATATAAATTACATTATGATATAGCTGAGGATAAGGGAGGAATATTAGGAACATTTTCAACCATACCAGCTATAAGAAATTATAAATGGAATTTTGTAACTGAAATGATAGGAACAGCTGTTTTAGTTTTTGGTCTTTTAGGAATAGGGCATGGAAATAACACAATTACAACATTTGTAGGAGAAACTGGAAAATTTAGTGGTAATATAGGTATTATGGGACCACTGTTAGCAGGATTTTTGGTTTGGGCAATAGGGTTAAGTTTAGGTGGTCCAACAGGTTATGCAATTAATCCAGCTAGGGATTTAGGACCGAGAATAATGCACTCTTTATTACCGATTAAAAATAAAGGTGAAAGTGATTGGGCATATGCATGGGTACCTATAGTAGGTCCACTTGTAGGTGGGACATTAGGAGCGTTGTTATTCAAAGGGTTGTTTGGTTAATATTTTAAGATAAATATGAAAAAGGGAGTGGGGAATATGAAATATATAATCGCTTTAGATCAAGGAACAACAAGTTCAAGAGCTATATTATTTGATGAGCATCAAAACGTAGTGGGAAGTGCTCAAAAAGAATTTTTACAAATATATCCCAAAGAGGGTTGGGTAGAACATGATCCCATGGAAATATGGGCAAGTCAAAGTGGTGTTTTAGCAGAAGTTATTGCAAAAACAGCCGTTTCAACACATGATATAATAGGACTTGGGATAACGAATCAGAGAGAAACTACAATAGTTTGGGATAAAAAAACAGGAAAACCAGTATATAATGCAATAGTTTGGCAATGTAGAAGAACAGCTAGTATATGTGATGATCTAAAAGCTAGGGGTCTTACAGATTATGTTCGTGAAAATACAGGTCTTGTAATAGATGCTTATTTTTCAGGAACTAAAATAAAATGGATTTTAGATAATGTAGAAGGAGCTAGAGAAAGAGCTGAAAAAGGTGAACTTTTATTTGGTACTGTTGATACTTGGCTTATCTGGAAACTTACCAATGGAAAGGTTCATGCAACTGATTATACAAACGCCTCTAGAACTATGATTTATAATATTAAAGAATTGAAATGGGACGAGAGAATGTTAGAGGAATTAAATATTCCAAAATCAATGTTACCAGAAGTTAAAGATAGTAGTGGAATTTTTGGATATGCAAATTTTGGAGGTCAGGGTGGTCATAGAGTTACTATATCTGGTGTAGCTGGAGACCAACAAGCTGCTCTTTTTGGCCAGGCTTGCTTCAATAAAGGAGAAGCTAAAAATACCTATGGAACAGGTTGTTTTATGCTTATGAATACCGGGGATAAAATGATAACAAGTAAAAATGGACTTTTAACAACAATAGCTATTGGATTAGATGGAAAAGTGGAATATGCCTTAGAGGGAAGTATCTTTGTAGCTGGAGCAAGTATACAATGGTTAAGAGATGAACTAAGAATAATTAATGATGCTAGGGATACAGAGTATTTTGCTACAAAAGTTTCTGATTCTGGTGGTGTCTATGTAGTGCCAGCTTTTGTAGGATTAGGAACTCCTTATTGGGATATGTACGCCAGAGGAACCATAATGGGATTAACTCGTGGTAGTAATAGAAATCATATAATAAGAGCTACATTGGAGTCGATTGCTTATCAAGTTAGAGATGTTTTAGATGTTATGCAAGAAGAGTCAGGAATAACTCTTGCTGAGTTAAGAGTTGATGGTGGTGCGTGTGAAAATAATTTCTTAATGCAATTTCAAGCAGATATAATAGATGCAACAGTTAGAAGACCTAAAATAATTGAGACGACAGCACTTGGTGCGGCATATTTAGCCGGATTAGCTGTAGGGTTCTGGGAAACTAAAGAAGAAATAAAAGAAAAATGGATAATTGACAAAGAATTTTTTCCTGCAATGAATGAAGAGTTAAGAAAAGAAAAATATAGAGGTTGGAAAAAAGCTGTTTCTCGTGCTAGAGATTGGGCTAAAGAAGATGAGTAAAAATTTGAATAATAATAATAAATATGCTATTATATTAATATAATAAAAAATAAACAGCAAGAGATAAAGAGAGCTGTGAAAAAAGAATGGTTATGATTAAATCAACTATTTTATTTTCACTTGCTCTCTATTTTTTTATAATTTTTTAGGAGGAAATTTTATGTATGATATTTTAATAATAGGTGCAGGAATATGTGGTGCTAGTATCGCTAGAAATTTATCTAAATATCAATTGAATATTGTTGTTTTAGATAAAGAAAATGATGTAGCAAATGGAACAACAAAAGCTAATAGTGCAATAGTTCATGCTGGTTATGATGCGAAACCAGGAACTCTTATGGCAAAATATAATGCTTTAGGAAATAGTATGTATGAAGAATTGTGTAAAGAATTAGATGTTCCCTTCAAAAAATGTGGTTCTTTAGTTTTAGGTTTTAATGACGAGGATATGAAGCATATACACGAACTTTACGAAAGAGGTTTAATGAATAAAATACCAGATATGAAAATATTAAATAAATCAGAAATAAAAAAAATAGAACCTAATGTACAGGAAAATGTAATAGGGGCTTTATATGCAAAAAGTGCAGGAATTGTAGGCCCTTGGGAACTTGCCATTGCAATGTTAGAAGATGCAGTGATAAATGGTGTGAAATTAGAACTAGGAAAAGAAGTTCTAAAAATAGAAAAAATAAATTCAGGTTATAAAGTAGTTACAGAAAATAAAGAATATTTAACTAAAAAAATAATAAATTGTGCTGGAGTATATAGTGATATTGTACATAATATGATAGCAAAAAAATCTTTTGAAATTCACCCTAGAAGAGGTCAATATTATGTTATGGATAAAACACAAGGTGAAAAAGTAAACAGAACAATATTTCAGTGCCCTACAATAATGGGAAAAGGGGTACTTATAACTCCTACGGTACATGGGAATCTTTTAGTTGGACCAGATTCAGAGGATATTAAAGATAGAGATGACTTATCTACAACTGCAGATAGACTTCATATGGTAAGAGAACAAAGTATTAAATCCATTGGCAATATAGAATTTAAAGATAGTATTCGAACATTTTCAGGAATGAGAGCTGAATCTGATAGAGGGGATTTTATAATAGAAGAAGCCTTAGATGCAAAAGGATTTTATGATGTAGCTGGAATTAAATCACCAGGTCTTACAGCAGCTCCAGCTATTGCTATAAGAGTTTTGGAGTTATTAATAGAAGGAGGAGTAGAGTTAATTTTAAAAGAAAATTTAAAGAAAAGAAAAAAACATAAAATTTTTATGAATCTTTCTTCCGAGGAAAAAAATGAGCTAATAAAAAAAGATCCATGTTATGGAAAAATAGTTTGTAGATGTGAGATGATAACAGAGGGAGAAATATTAGATATAATAAGAAGAGAAGTCGGTGGAACTACTGTAGATGGCGTGAAGAGAAGAGCAAGACCAGGAACTGGAAGATGTCAAGGTGGTTTTTGTGGTCCTAGAGTGCAAGAGATATTAGCCAAGGAACAAAAAATTTCACTTGAAAAAGTATTAATGGATAAAGAAGGCTCATATATATTAGTTGGTAAAACTAAAAAATAAATTTGGAGTGTGAAAATAATGAAATATGATGTGGTAGTTATAGGTGGTGGTCCTGCAGGACTTGCAGCGGCAAAAGCTGCGTATGAAAATGGAGCACAAAAAATTTTAATAATAGAAAGAGATAAAGAGTTAGGAGGGATACTTCAACAATGTATTCATAATGGATTTGGACTTCATATGTTTAAAGAAGAATTAACAGGACCAGAATATGCACAACGATATATTGAATCAATTGAAAAATTACCAATTGAAATAAAAAAAGAAACAATGGTATTAAACATAACGTCTGAAAAATTAATAAGTGTTATAAATCCAGTAGATGGATATTTAGAAATAGAAGCTAAAGCAATAATTCTAGCTATGGGATGTAGAGAAAGAACTAGAGGAGCCATAAATATTCCAGGAGATAGACCGTCTGGGATTTTAACAGCAGGAGCAGCTCAAAGATTTGTTAATATGGAAGGATATATGGTAGGAAAAAAAGTAGTTATATTAGGTAGTGGAGATATAGGTCTTATTATGGCTAGAAGAATGACATTGGAAGGGGCAGAAGTTAAAGCAGTGGTAGAATTAATGCCATTTTCTGGTGGACTTACAAGAAATATAGTTCAGTGTTTAGAAGATTTTAATATTCCTTTATTTTTATCTCATACGGTAACTAATGTTAAAGGGAAAAAAAGATTAGAAAGTATAACAATTGCAAAAGTTGATGAAAATAGAAGGATTATAAATGGTTCTGAAATTACCTATGAGTGTGATACATTATTATTATCAGTTGGGCTTATACCTGAGAATGAACTTTCTAGACAAATAGGAGTAACATTAGATAGAAGAACAAGTGGTCCTCTTGTGAATGAAACAATGGAAACATCAGTGCCTGGTATTTTTGCTTGTGGGAATGTTGTTCATGTACATGATTTAGTAGATTTTGTTAGTGCAGAAGGGGAAAGAGCAGGAAAAAATGCTGCTGAATTTATAAAGGAAGAATTTATAAAAAAAGATAAATTTATTTCCATTATTAATGGAATGGGAATAAATTATACTGTTCCTCAAAGTTTATCACTTTTAGAAAGTTATAAGAATATTGATGTTTTTATGAGGGTATCCAATGTGTATAAAAATAAAAGAATAGTTGTAAAATGTGGAGAAAATGAATTGCTAAGTTTTAAAAGAAATCATTTAGCACCAGGAGAAATGGAAAAAATAATAATTCCTTCTAAAATTTTAGAGAAAATAGATGGAGATATAACAATTCAAGTCATGGAGGTAAAATAAAATGAAAAATTTAATTTGTATTGTTTGTCCTATTGGTTGTCATTTAAATATAGATGTGGAAGATAATTATAAGGTAACGGGAAATGCCTGTCCACGAGGGGAAAAATATGGAAAAGAAGAACTTCTTACTCCTAAAAGAGTTGTAACTTCTACGGTAAAAATAAAAGGAGCTCTCTATGAGAGAATTCCAGTAAAAACAAATTCAGCTATCCCAAAAGAAAAAATATTTCAATGTATGGAACTCTTAAATAAATTGGAGTTAATATCACCTGTAAAAATGGGTGATGTTGTTATTGAAAATATTTTTGATTTAGGAATAGATATAGTAACTACTAGAGATATGTAAATATAAAAGAGAAACTTATTATGAAATAGGTTTCTTTTTTTATTTGAAAAAAAAATATATATAGGTTATACTTAGTTCATAAATAAAAATATATTTTAGGAGGTTTTAAAAATGAAAAAAATAATAGCTACTATTTTTATTGCTATAAGTATGATCACATTTGCTGAATCTAATATTCCTCAAATTTCAGTACAGGGTATTGGAAATATAGAAGTACAACCAGATAGAGTAGAAATTAATTTTTCTATTGTAACAGAAGAACCAGAAATGGAAAAAGCTATTGAAAAAAATAAAAATATTATGGAGAAAGTTCGTTTAACTATAGATAAACTTGGAATTAATAAAAATAATGTAAAGACAATAGACTACACTGTAAATAAAATTTCAGATAATTATAATGTTACAAATCCTATATATAAATATCAAGTTAGAAACTCTTTTTTAATTAAGATTAAGAATATTAAAGAGACAGAAAATATAGTTTCAAAATTACAAAATTCAGGAGTAAATTCTATTTCTGGAATGAAATTTTCTTCTAGTAAGGAGAAAAATATTCAATCAGAAGTAATGATATTAGCCTATAAAGATGCTTATGAAAAAGCTAATTCAGTAGCAAAATCAACAGGTTATACAATAGAACCCTTAGATTTAATCTATGATTATTTTCCAATGGGAAGAAATTATCCTTATAACATGAATAATTTAAATATAAAAGCTTCAAGAAATACAGAATTTTTTATACCTAACACCTTAGAGATAGAAGTTAATGTCAAAGCTGTTTTTAAATTAAAAAAATAGGAGAACATAGATGTATAAATTAAAAAAAATGATAATTGCTATGTTAATTTTTCCAACCCTTATATATGCCACTGTTAAGTATGAAGATATACCAAAGGATCATTGGGCATATAGTTCTATAAATAATTTGATTGATAAAGGAATCTTGAAGCAAGATAGCTATAATTTTAGAGGAGAAGAAGAAATTACTCGCTATGATTTTGTTTATTATCTTTCTAAAACATTAAATAAATTAGATTTGGAAAAGGCAAATAAAAAGGATTTATTAATTTTAGAAAGTTTAGTATCCGAATTTGCCAAAGAATTAACCAAAATAGGATTTGACACAGAAACTTTTAATGATAAAATAGAGAATATAAACGAAACTCTCCAACTTTTGAAAACTACTGTGGAAGAAAATCAGATAACAATAGGAAAATTAAAGAAAAGATTAGATGTTTTAGAGAATAAAAAATAATATGGAGTTGAAAAAAATGAAAAAAATGAGCTTTAGTTATAAAAATGCAATGAAGTTTATTAGTGAAAATGAAATAAAACAAATGGAAAATCAAGTGAACTCAGCAGTGATGGAATTAGTGACTGGAACAGGAGCTGGAAATGAATATTTAGGATGGTTAGATTTACCTAAAAACTATGATAAAACCGAATTTAAAAGAATAAAAGAAGCGGCAATAAGAATACAAAATAATTCTGAAATTCTCCTGGTAGTTGGAATTGGAGGTTCTTATTTAGGTGCAAGAGCAGCCATAGAATTTTTATCTCATTCTTTTCACAATAGTTTATCTAGAGATAAAAGAAAAACTCCAGAAATATATTTTGTAGGACAAAATATATCTGGGAAATATTTAAAAGAATTATTAGAAGTTTTAGAAAATAAAGATTATACAATAAATATAATTTCAAAATCAGGGACAACAACAGAACCAGCACTAGCTTTTAGAGTTTTAAAAAAACATATGGAAGGGAAATATGGGAAAGAAAATGCTAGAAAAAGAATTTTTGCAACGACTGATGTAAGTAAGGGGGCATTAAAAAAATTATCAACAGAAGAGGGATACGAAACTTTTACAATTCCTGATAATGTAGGAGGAAGATTTTCTGTCTTGACACCAGTAGGCCTACTACCTATAGCAGTTGCAGGAATAAATATAGATGAACTAATGAAAGGAGCCGAAGATGCTTCCATTGCTTATAAAGCAGATTTTAAAGAAAATGATTGCTATAAGTATGTAGCAATTAGAAATATATTAAATAGAAAAGGAAAAGATATTGAATTGCTTGTTAATTATGAACCAAGACTTCATTTTGTATCTGAATGGTGGAAACAACTTTTTGCAGAATCTGAGGGAAAAGATGGGAAAGGATTATTTCCAGCTTCTGTAGATTTTAGTACTGACCTTCATTCTTTGGGACAATATATCCAAGATGGAAAAAGAAATCTTTTCGAAACATCAATTAATATAGAGCAACCTGAAAAAGATATAATAATAGAAGAAGAAGTTATTGATTTAGATGGTCTTAATTATTTAGCGGGAAAAGGATTTGATTTTGTAAATAAAAAAGCAGCAGATGGGACAACTTTAGCTCATATTGATGGTGGAGTGCCTAATTTAAATATTGTTATTCCAGAAGCTACTCCTTATCATTTAGGATATATGTTTTACTTCTTTGAAAAAGCATGTGGAGTTAGTGGTTATTTACTGGGAATTAATCCATTTGATCAGCCAGGAGTAGAGGCGTATAAAAAAAATATGTTTGCACTTCTTGGAAAACCTGGACATGAAGAGTTGGCAAAAGAGCTGAATAAAAGATTAAAAAAATAAAAAATAAAACAGTTATATGAAAACTAATTTTCATGTAACTGTTTTTTAAATTTAAAGAAGTTAAGATGTATTTTTTTAAAATAAAAAGCTTGAATTTATAACAAAAATAAGGCATAATATTACATATATATAAACTTAGTGAAAAAATTTAAGGAGGCTATACATGTTTTATAAAAAAGAAAATGGATGGAAAGGTGTAGTTGAAGCTGAAAAAAAGAATATTTTTGAATTCTCAGAAGGTTATAAAAAATTTCTAGATATTGGAAAAACAGAAAGAGAGTTTGTTTCAAGAGGAGTAGAACTAGCAGAATTTTTTGGATTTAAAAATGCAGCAAATTTTAAAGAGTTAAAAACTGGAGATAAAGTATATTATAATAATAGGGGAAAAAATCTTGTTTTAGCAATAATAGGAAAGAAAAATATAACAGAAGGAATAAATTATGTAGTATCACATATAGATTCACCTAGATTAGATTTAAAGCAGAATCCGTTATATGAAGAGATGGAGTTATCTTATATGAGAACTCATTATTATGGTGGAATAAAAAAATATCATTGGGCAACTCTTCCACTGGCTATGCATGGTATAGTAGTTTTAGAAAATGGTAAAAAAGTAGAAATTGTGATTGGAGAAAAAGAGAGTGATCCAGTGTTTAATATTCCAGATTTGTTACCACATTTATGGGGAAAAACACAAGCTGAAAGAAAAGCACCAGAAGTTTTAATGGGAGAAGAACTTCAAATTATTGTGGGAACAATACCTGCTACTATTGAAAATAAAGAGATAAAAGATTTAGTTAAGTATACAGTAATGAAAAAATTAAATGAAGATTATGGAATAGTGGAAGAAGATTTTATATCAGCTGAACTTCAATTAGTTCCAGCAGGAAAGTCAAGAGATGTTGGATTGGATAGATCAATAGTTGGAGCTTATGGACAAGATGATAGAATTTGTGGTTATACTTCTCTAAAAGCAATTTTAGATTTAAAAGATATTCCAGAAAAAACAGCAGTGTGTTTTTTAGCTGATAAAGAAGAAACAGGTTCTAATGGATCTACAGGTCTTCAGTCAGATTATATTGAATATTTTACAAGTGATATGATATCTAAAAACAATGAAAAATATAGTGATTTAGACCTTAGACAATGTTTATGGAATTCTAAAGCAATGTCCTCTGATGTAAATGTTGCAGCAGATCCTATATTTAAATCTGTTCATGAAATGCAAAATGCAGCAGAATTAAATTATGGTATAGTTGTTACCAAATATACAGGTTCTAGAGGTAAATCTGGAACAAATGATGCAGACGCAGAGTATGTTGCTGAAATTAGAACTTTATTAAATAGAGAAAATATTCGTTGGCAAACTGGTATGTTAGGAAAAGTTGATGAGGGTGGTGGAGGAACTGTTGCCATGTTCTTAGCGCAAAAAGGAATAAGAACAATAGATGTAGGACCTGCATTGTTATCCATGCATGCCCCATTTGAATTAGCATCTAAATTTGATATTTATGAAACGTATAAAGCATATAAAGCTTTTTATAATTTGTAGGATAAAATTACAAAAAATTAAAAAAAGATTGACTTGTAACCATTTCAAATGTATAATTAATGTACTGTATTTTATCTCAGTAAAACTATAAGATAATAAAAATAAGGAGAAAATGAAATGGAAAATAGAATAGTCTGTCATTGTTTAAATATTGATTTAGACACAATAAAAAAAGCGGTAGAGGCAGGAGCTGACACATTGGAGAAAGTACAAGAAGCAACAGAAGCAGGAACAATTTGCGGAGCTTGTTGTGAAGAAATAGAAGTTATTATAGAAGAATTTAAAAAATAATAAAAAAGATGTCAAAGGCTAATAACTTTTGACATCTTTTTTATTTATTATAATATAATTATTCTTTAAATTTTTATGTAATTCAATGGGATTAGAAATATATATCATGGAAGGTTCTGTTCCAATCTTTAAAAAAACTTTAGTATCACCTGGAATATTTGTAAACTCATAAAAACCATTTTCTGAACTTTTAGTAGTCAGCAATATTTTATTGTTAGTATCTGTGAGAAAAATTGTAATATTATTAAGAACTTCTGTTCCATCACTAATAATTCCAGAAATATCAAATGTTTTTCGATTAAGTTTTATTTTAAAATCTGTAATAGATGAGAAATTTTCTATATTTTTTACAATAAAATTTGTATTGTAACCTTTAGCTTCTGTAGTTAAGTAAAAGATCCCAGAATTGATATTACTTTTAAAATAACCATTTTTATCCGTATGAATAGTAATATTATTATCAGAACCTCGAATATAAATTGTAGAATCATTGATAGAATTACCTGTGTTATCAATAACTTGACCAGAAATAAAACTAGGAATTTCATTGAGTTCAAGAGATAATTTAATATTTTTTTTATGAGAAAAATTATAAATAATATCATCTTTTTTATCCAATAAATAGCCTATTTTATCTATTTTTATTTTATATGTTTTTGAAGGAAGATAAAGATTAAAATTCCCATAGATATCAGTTATTACTGTATTTATTTTATTTTCACTATCAATAAATTTTATTTTTGTTGCCCCTATATTTACATTTTTAAATCTTAAATTCCCTTGAATATAAGAAATATTAGCTATTAGAGAATTAAAAATAAAAATAAAAAATAATGGATAAAAAATTATTTTTTTTATTTTTTTTAGCATAAAGTTATCTCCTCAAATTTTTTTATTTTAATATAGTATAGCATTTTTTTTATTAAATTAAAATTGTAGTAAAAAGAATTTTAAAAGCTTTGAAATTGTGTTATAATTTATTAAAAGTGTATATACTCTATAAATAAAAAGAAATTTCAAGGAGGTATTTAACTTGAATAAAGATATTATGGCAATTCAAGAGAAAACAAGAAATAGGTTTTTTAAAACACAGACAGAAAGAGAGCAGTACCTCCAAGAGTTCAAAGAGAATATAATAATATCTATCAATAAAAATGATGTGGAGACAGGGATTATATATCCTGAAATTATAGAAGCAATGTATGAACCAGATGCTATACTATTAAAAATGAGAAGAGATATCTCTTTGAAATATTTAAATCCATATATAGAAGTTGCAGAAAAAATAGGACTTAGATATACTTTGATTGATGCTTTAACTTTTGTTGGAAATATAGGTATTGTTGTAGTTTCACAAGAGGCTATGGATAATCAAAACATAAATTTAGTAGTTGATACTTTAGAGAAAAAATTTGTAAAAGCAGGATTAGAAAGTTATTATTCTAAATATATTGGAAGAAAAATTTGTGTTAAACATTATAAAAAGATAGAAGAAAAAATGCCTCTTTATAGGGGAAGTTTTATAAAATTTAATTTTTTTGATAAAATATTTGGTCATATATGTCCAATTTGTGAGGAAGAAAGGGGGAAAAAATAAGCATGGTTGATGCATTTAAAATAAATGGTGGAAAAAAATTAAAAGGAATATTAGAAGTGGGAGGATCAAAGAATGCTGCACTCCCTATTTTTGTTGCAACAATAATTGAAAAAGGAACTTATATTTTAAAAAATGTACCTGATTTAATGGATATTGCAACTTTATCTAAGTTACTTGAAAGTTTAGGGTTAAAAGTGGAAAAAATAGATCTTAATACATATAAAATTATAAATAACGGACTATCAACATTAGTAGCTTCATATGATTTAGTAAAAAAAATGAGAGCTTCATTTTTGGTTATGGGAGCTATGTTAGCAAATTCTAATAAAGCGATAGTCTCGCTTCCAGGTGGTTGCGCAATAGGAGCAAGACCAGTTGACTTACATTTAAAAGGATTTGAAAAATTAGGTGTAAATCTTTCCATAGAACATGGATATGTTCATGGGGAAGCTAAAGAATTAAAAGGTGGAACTTTTGTTTTTGATTTTCCTAGTGTAGGGGCTACTGAAAATATTATTATGGCAGCTGTAAAAGCAAAAGGAATAACTATTTTAGAAAATGCTGCGAGAGAACCAGAGGTAGAAGATTTATGTAATTTTTTAAATTCTATGGGAGCAAAAATAAAAGGAGTGGGTTCTAGTAGATTAGAAATAACAGGGGTTGAGAAATTGATACCTGGAGAGTATTCTATAATTCCCGATAGAATTGTAGCAGGAACATTTATTATTGCTGCTATTATGTTTGATGGAGATATAAAAGTAAAGGGAGTGATTGAAGAACATTCACAGAGTTTTTTATCTAAATTAGAAGAAATGGGTGTAAAATATAAAATAGAATCAGGTATTTTTAGTGTAATAACAAAGCTTTCAGATTTAAAATCTATAAAAATAACAACAATGCCACATCCTGGTTTTCCAACTGATCTTCAATCTCCAATAATGACATTAATGTGTCTTATTAATGGAAACGGAGAAATAAAAGAAACTATTTTTGAGAATAGATTTATGCATGTGCCAGAATTAAATAGAATGGGAGCAAAGATAAAAATAGATAATCATATGGCAAGTATTGAAGGTGTTAAAAATTTCTCAGCAGCAGAGGTCATGGCAAGTGATTTAAGAGCGGGAGCTTCACTTATTTTAGCAGGATTAAAGTCTGAAGGAGAAACTATTGTAAATAGAATTTATCATGTGGATAGAGGCTATGAAGGATTAGTTGATAAATTAAAAAAAATAGGTGCTGATATAGAGAGGATAAAAACTCAAGCATAAATATTAACGGAGGAATAAATGGAAAGTATAATTGGAATAAACCCAGTAATAGAGGTCTTACAAAATAAGGATAGAGAGATAGAAAAAATTGAGCTGTTTAAAGGGTTAAAAGATGAAAAAATTCAACTTATAAAAAAATTAGCATCTGAAAGAAATATAAAGATTTATTTTACAGATAAAAAAAGAGAAAACTCTCAAGGGATAGAAGCTATTGTTATAGAGCATGATTATTATGAAGATTTTGGTGCTTTCTTAGAAAAATTAGCACTTTCAGATAAAGCTATAGTTTTAGTTTTAGATGGAATTCAAGATCCTAGAAATTTTGGTGCATTGATAAGAAGTGCAGAAATTTTTGGTGTTAAAGGTATCATAATTCCAGAAAGAAATGCTGTAAAAATAAATGAAACAGTGATAAAAACATCTACTGGAGCTATTGAATACGTAGATATAATAAAAGTAACAAATATTACAGAAGCACTAGAAAAATTGAAAAAATTAGGCTTTTGGATATATGGTGCTGAAGGTGATGGAACTAAATATTATTATGAGGAAAAATATCCGAAATTTACTGCATTAGTAATGGGTAGCGAAGGTTTTGGAATAAGAAAAAGAGTAAAAGATAACTGTGATATTTTAGTAAAAATACCTATGCACGGAAAAATAAATTCATTGAATGTCTCTGTTGCAGGCGGGATAATACTTTCTGAAATTTCTAAATCAATAAACTAATATTAAGAAAGCTACAGGGGGGAGATGAATGCCTACAGAATTGGTAAATAATGAAAGTATATTGATGGCACAAAAAGGTGATCAAGAGTCAATCAATATGATTTTGTCAAATTATAAAAATTTTATATTTATGAATTCAAGAAATTATTTTTTAGTTGGAGCAGATCAAGATGATATTTTACAAGAAGGAATGATAGGGTTAATAAAAGCTATTAAAGCTTATGACGAAAATAAAAATGCATCATTTAAAACATTCGCTACAATCTGTATAAAAAGACAAATAATAACAGCAATAAAATCATCAAATGCCCAAAAAAATATAGCTTTAAATTTAGCTTCAGGAAACTTTCTTGAAGGAGATGATGGGAAAGAAGTTTCTTATGCAAGGGGAGTTTCTTCGTATTTACAGCATAATCCTGAAGAAATAATTCTTTCAAAAGAAAAAATGAAGGATTTAGAAAGATATTCTGAAAAGCACTTTAGTAAATTTGAAAAAATAGTTTTTAGCTTATTAATAAAAGGTTTTTCCTACAGAGAAATTTCTGATAAATTAGAAAAAAATTTAAAAACAATAGATAATACAATTCAAAGAATAAAAAGAAAGAGTGAAGAATGGTTAAACGAATACTAAGGATAGAGGTGGAAAAATGTCGGAATATAATTTTAAAAATATTGAAAATAAATGGCAAGAAAAATGGTTAAAAGAAAACTTATTTAAAGTAGAAAATAAAGTAGAAAATAAAGAAAACTATTATGTATTAGAAATGCTTCCTTATCCTTCTGGAAAACTTCATGTAGGTCATGCTAGGAATTATGCTATTGGGGATGTAATTGCAAGATATAAAAAAATGAAAGGATTTAATGTTTTACACCCTATGGGGTGGGATTCTTTTGGTCTTCCAGCAGAGAATGCAGCTATACAAAATAATATTCATCCAGCGATTTGGACAAAATCAAATATAGATAATATGAGAAGACAATTAAAATTATTAGGATTATCTTATGATTGGGAAAGAGAAATATCTTCATATACTCCTGAATATTATAAATGGAATCAGTGGATTTTTAAAAGAATGTATGAAAAAGGATTAGTGTATAAAAAAACATCTGTAGTTAACTGGTGTCCAGACTGTAATACAGTTTTAGCCAACGAACAGGTTGAAGATGGAATGTGTTGGAGACATTCTAAAACTTCAGTAACACAAAAAGAATTGGAGCAATGGTTTTTTAAAATAACTGAATATTCAGATGAACTTTTATCTGGACATAAGGATCTTAAAGAAGGATGGCCAGAAAAAGTCTTAACTATGCAGAAAAACTGGATTGGAAAATCTTTCGGAACTGAAATGGTATTTAAAGTGGCAGAAACAGGAGAAGATTTACCTGTATTTACAACAAGAATAGATACTATTTATGGTGTGACTTACTGTGTTTTAGCACCAGAACACCCAATTGCAACTGAGATTGGAAAATCAAATATCCATGTAAAAAAAGCAATAGATAATATGAAAAACACAGACATAATTGAGAGAACAGCAGAGGGAAGAGAAAAAAATGGAATATTCACAGGACTTTATGTTGTTAATCCATTAACCAATGAAAAAATTCAATTATGGATTGGAGATTATGTTTTAATGAATTATGGAACGGGTGCTGTAATGGCAGTTCCTGCACATGATGAGAGGGATTTTGCCTTTGCTAAAAAATATAACTTGCCTATAAAAGTTGTGATTAATCCTGTGGATAAAAGTTCTAAAGAAGAAGTTAAAATAGAAAGTTCTCAAATGGAAAATGCATTTATAGGAACTGGAGTTATGACAAATTCATCTAAATTTAATGGTGAATCTTCCAAGGAAGCTTTAACTAAAATAGCAATTGAAATAGAAGAAAATGGATTTGGAAAAAGGACAACAAAATATAGATTAAAAGATTGGGGAGTATCTAGACAAAGATATTGGGGAACACCTATTCCAGCAGTTTATTGTGATTCTTGTGGAGTAGTTATGGAAAAAGATGAAAATTTACCAATAGAACTTCCAAAAGATGTAAGTTTTAATGGAATTGGAAATCCACTTACCACATCTGAATCTTTTAAAAATGTTCCTTGTCCAAAATGTGGAAAACCTTCTAGAAGAGATACTGATACTATGGATACTTTCGTAGATTCATCATGGTATTATTTAAGATATTGTGATCCTAAAAATACAAAATTACCGTTTAATAAAGAAATAGTTGATGGTTGGTCTCCTGTAGATCAGTATATAGGTGGAATAGAACATGCAGTTATGCATCTTTTATACTCTAGATTTTTTCATAAAGTACTAAGAGATTTAGGTCTACTTTCTACTGATGAACCTTTTAAAAGGCTTTTAACTCAAGGAATGGTTCTTGGACCATCATATTATTCTGAAAAAGAAAATAGATACCTATATCCTGAGGATGTTGAATTAAAAGGTGAAAAAGCATTTTCTAAAAAGAATTCTGAAGAACTTACTGTGAAAATAGAGAAAATGTCAAAATCTAAGAATAATGGAGTAGATCCAGAAGAGATGATAATTAAATTTGGAGCAGATACAACAAGATTATTCATTATGTTTGCAGCACCTCCAGAAAAAGAACTAGAATGGAATGAAAATGGTTTGGCTGGGGCTCAAAGATTTTTAACAAGACTTTGGAGAATAGTGGAAGATAATAAAAATAATATAGATAATTCCCCTATAAATTATGATGAAATTTCTAAAATAGATAAAAAAATTATAAGAAAGTTGCATCAAACTATAAAAAAAGTAACTGATTCTATTGAAAATAATTATCATTTTAATACAGCTATAGCTGCGAATATGGAATTATTGAATGAAACGCAAGAGTATCTAAATTCATGTGCAAAAGATTTAAATTCAAAGAAAGTTTTAGGCGAATTACTTAGCAAAATAGTTATTATGTTATCTCCATTTGTACCTCATTATTGTGATGAACTATGGGAAAGATTAGGAAATAAAACATATTTATTTAATGAAAAATGGGTAGAGTATGTAGAGGCTTTAACTATCTCAGAAGAAGTAACCATAGCAGTACAAGTAAATGGAAAAGTTCGTGGAACTATTGAAATAGAAAAAAATATAAGTAAAGAAGAATTGGAAAGAATGGCGACATCTCATGAGAATGTTGTAAAACATATAGAAGGTTTGGAGATAAAAAAAATAATAGTTGTTCCAGGAAAAATAGTAAATATTGTAGTAAAATAATAAAAAAATTAGTTCTCTTTTTTATATTTTTTAGGTGTTTTATCTAAAATTAGGTTAAAAAGAGAGCTTTTTTTATAAATGAAAAAGGTGAGTTTATATGAAAAAATTTGGGTTATTGGGGAAAAATATTTCTTATACACTTTCTCCAAAACTACATGATTATATATTTAAATTTTTAAATATGTTAGGTACTTATGTAGTTTATGATTTATTTCAAGTAAAAAATGAAGAGTTGGAAATAAAAAATATTTTAAAAAAATTGAAAACAGGTGAACTTCAAGGATTAAATGTTACAATCCCATATAAAGAAAAAATTATAAACTATTTAGATGAAATGGATTTCATTAGTAAAAAAATAGGGGCTGTAAATACAGTGGAGTATAAAAATGGAAAGTTGAAAGGGTATAATACTGACTATATAGGAATAATAGAGACCTTAAAAAAATTAAAATTAAACCTAACAGGAAAAAATTGTTATATCTTAGGAAGTGGTGGTAGTGCTAAATCTGTAATAGAAGCATTAAAAAATTATTCTTGTAATATTAAGATTGTTTCTAGAGAAAAAAATAAAATATTTGATTTTGAAAAAAAGATAGAAATATTGAATTATGAAGATTTAAAAAAAATTGAGAAAGAATATTTTTTAATAAATACAACTCCAATTGAATTAAATCAATCTATAAAAATAAAATTTGAAAATATTTTTGATTTAAAGTATAATTTAAACAAAGAAAATAAAAAATATGAAAATGGGTTATATATGTTAGTTGTTCAAGGTGTAAGCTCTCAAGAAATATGGCAAGAGAAAAAAATAGACTGTGTAGGATTAGTTTATGATGAATTAAAAAATAGAAATATTGAGGAAGGAAAAAATGAATAAAACAATAATATGTTGTCCAAAATGTAAAGAAAAAATGAAGATAGGGTATAAGGTAGCAAAATATAGATGTCCTAATTGTAAAGAGATATATAAATTAACAAAATTAAAATCTATAGGGTTAAAAATACGAGGTATTATTTTTGGATTTTTAGAAACGATAAAGGATATAAAAAATAATATTTCTTATAAATACAAAACAGCAATGGCTACAGCAAAATATATGTCTCAAGTAAAAAAAAATATGAAAAATGATCCCAATTGGTCAAATTACCATAAAGAACAACGTGAAATGAAAGAAGCGAATGGAAAAAGAAGTTTTAAAGATATTTTTAAAAGAAATAAATAAAGGAGAAAAATGAAAAAGTTATTAATTTTGATGATGGTTATATGTAGTTTTTCTTTTTCTAATGAAATAGAAAAATCAAATGAAAAAGAATTAGAGTTATTGGAAAAACCAGTTTTAGAAGAAATTAATTTAACTGATTTAGCTTTTGAAGAAGAAGTTAATTTGTTGAAAGGGAATTTAGTAATTATTAATCAAAAATTAGAAGAATTAAATAAAAATTTATTAGAGAAGAATATTAAAATTGATAATTTAGAAAATAAAATAGAAAATTTATCTTTATTAGTAAATAATTTAGAGAATAAAATGAAAGATAATAAGTCTGAAGTTACTACAAATATAACAGAGAGAATTTATAGATATGGAGTTATTTTTATCAGCATGATGATATGTATTGTATTAAGTCTTATTTCCATGATAGTTTATCAAAATAGTAAAAACAGAAAAAAAATGGAAGAGTGGCGAGAGCTACTTGAATTAAAAAGTATTGAGAAAAAAGTTTCAACTAAAAATTTAAAAGAGGAAGATTTAGAAGAACTTTTTAAAGAAATGTAATAAAAAATAAAAACATATAAGAATAAAATTGTAATAACTTCAATTATAAAGTTGATTTTTTTGATAAACTATGTTATTATTAATTTGTTATTAGGTTAAAAATTAAAAGTTAAAAAATATAGGAGGTTTAAAATGAAAATAATATTATTTACAACTCCAACATGTGGTTTTTGTGGACCTGCAAAAGAATTGTTAGGAGCTTCTGGAATAGCTGGAATAGAATATATTGATGCAACAGAGAATTTAGAGTTAGCAAAAAGTTATGGAGTAAGATCTGTACCATGTGTTGTTTTATCTAAATGTAGTGGAAATCAATCTTTTGTAGGACTTGATCAAATTCAGGAATTTATAGATACGATGAAAAATTCAAAAGGCTGTGGATGTAGTCATTAAAAAAAATCTCGCATAGTGATATGTGAGATTTTTTTTTATTAAAAACTTGCATTTAACATGGTTTTGATGTAAACTTATGATAATTTAATAAATTTACAGGGGGAGGATTATTTTATGAAAAAGTTAGGATTATTACCAAAGTTAGTAATTGGATTACTAATAGGTATAGCACTGGGAAAAATAGGATTAGAAATTCCAATAAGAATATTGGCAACATTTAATGATATTTTTGGAAATTTTCTTAAATTTGTAATTCCATTGATTATTATTGGCTTTGTAGCTCCAGGAATAGGAGAGCTAGGAAAAGGAGCAGGAAAACTTTTAGGAATAACTACAGGGATAGCTTATTTATCAACAATATTAGCTGGAAGTTTTGCTTACCTTATAAATAGTTTGTTAAGAAATAATTTCTTAGCTACAACTGGGTTAGGAAATATAGCACTTGAAAATCCTGAACATGCTCTATTAAGTGGTTATTTTACAGTTGGTATGCCACCACTTATGGATATAATGACAGCATTATTGATGGCATTTATAATTGGAATAGGAATATCCCTTGTAAATGGGGTAGCTATGAAAAATGTAATGGGAGAATTTCAAGTAGTTGTGGAAAAAATAATTGGAAACATTATTATCCCTTTATTACCATTACATATAGCCGGAATATTTGCTAACATGACCTATGCAGGACAAGTAGAAACAATAATGTCCATTTTTGCTAGAGTTTTTTTAGTAATCATTCTGCTACATATATCTATACTTTTGATACAATATTTTATAGCAGGGATTATGTCAGGGGCAAATCCTTTGATTTTATTGAAAACAATGATTCCAGCTTATCTAACAGCTATTGGTACACAATCATCAGCAGCTACTATTCCTGTTACATTGGCTCAAACTAAGGAAAATGGAGTGAATGCAGGAGTTGCAGAATTTGCAGTACCTTTATGTGCAACAATTCACTTATCAGGAAGTACAATTACTTTGGTGAGTTGTGCAATGGCAGTTATGGCTTTGAATGGAATGCCAATAACATTTGCAGGAATGTTTGGTTTTATATTAATGCTAGGTATAACTATGGTTGCAGCTCCAGGAGTTCCAGGTGGAGCAGTTATGGCAGCTTTAGGGTTATTAGAAACTATGTTAGGATTTACTCCAATATTAACTTCATTAATGATAGCCTTATATTTAGCCCAAGATTCTTTTGGAACGGCTTGTAACGTTACAGGTGATGGAGCAATAGCGGTAATGGTAAATAAAGTTGCTGGTTTTAAATTGAATAAAATAAAAAATTAAAATAAAAAAGAGGGAAATAAGCTCTAAATGTAGAGAGTTAAATTTTCCTCTTTTTTATTTTAAAATTCTCTGCTTTCTTGTAAAAGAACAACACAATAAGCTTTAACACCAGATTCGTCTCCAGTAAAACCTAATTTTTCTTCAGTAGTAGCTTTGATACTAACACAATTTTTTTTTATTCCTAAAGTTTCAGAAATTTTCTCTTGCATAAATTCAATATAAAGTTTAATTTTAGGTTTTTCAAGAACAATGATTGAATCTAAATTCACGATACTATATCCTTCTTGTTCAATAATTCTTTTTACTTTTTTTAGGAGAATCATACTATCAATATTTAAGTACTGGTTATCATTATCTGGAAAATGTTGCCCAATATCTCCTAAAGCTAAAGCACCTAAGAGAGCATCCATAATTGCATGAATAAGAACATCTCCATCAGAATGACCAAGAACTCCTTTATTATGAGGAATTTTAACTCCTCCTAGAACAAGTTCTCTCCCTTCAACTAATTTATGAACGTCATAACCATTACCAATTCTTATCATAAAAAATCTCCTTTTAAAATTTATTTTGATTTATTCATTGTAAATTCTATTATAAAACTCAACTATTTCTTCTTTTGTAACAGTTGATGTTCCTACTCGACCTACTACAACTCCTGCAGCAACATTAGCAATCTTAGCTGCTTCATGCCAATTTACACCAGTAGCAGCAGCAAGAGTGAAGACTGATATAACAGTATCACCAGCTCCAGTAACATCGTAGACTTCTTTAGCATAAGTAGGAATATCAATAACATCATCTAAAAAAAGACTCATTCCCTCTTCGCTTCTTGTGATTAATAAATTAGAAAGATTAAGTTTTTCTTTTAAATTTTTTCCTAATTTATAAATATCATCAATTTTTGAAAGGTTCATACACTCCATAGCTTCTTTCCTATTTGGAGTCATAGATGTAGCACCCTTATAATTAAGTGCATTTTTGGGCTTGGGATCAACTGTTACAATAACATTATTTACCTTAGCTATTTTTATTATTTCTTGAGCAACTCTTTTTGTTAAAACACCTTTATCATAGTCTGAGAGAATAATTGCATCTAAATCTTTTATATTTTTTTCTATATTTTCAATTATTATATCTTCGTATTCTTTTGGAATAGGAGAATTATCTTCCCAATCTATTCGAAGTAGTTGTTGATGACCACTTATTATTCTTCTTTTAACAATGGTAGGTCTTTCAAGAGAGCGAACAATACCTGAACTATCTATATTTTTTTCTTTAAAACTATTAATGAGTTTATTACCATTATGATCGTTTCCAATAACTCCAAAAGAAATAGTTCTTGCACCTAAATGTGCTAGATTATTTACAACATTTGCAGCACCACCTAAAACAAATCTTTCTTCTAGAACCTTTAGAACTGGAACAGGAGCCTCAGGAGAAATTCTATCTACCGAACCAATAATATAATCATCTATCATCATATCTCCAACAACAGCTATTCTTGCACTGTCGAATTTTTTTAATATCTCTAATAATCGTTCTTTTTTCATGAACTATTCCACTCTCCCTATATCTGATGCTGTTCTCTTTAAAATACTAAGGTTATCTATATTTAAGAGATAGTTATATTATATGATTTTAATAGATTTTTTTCAAGGAAATAATAGAAATAATAGATATAAATTATAATTATTTGGTAATATATTTAACTAAAAATTCATTTGTAATCTTATCGGTTATAATAACTTTATTTTTGAAAAATTCAATATAAAGATCTTTATTTTTAAATTTATAATTAGAATTTTGAGAAAAGGTCTTTTTTTGTCCGTTCATAAAAGTAAGTATTAAGTAAAGATTTTTGCTTATATAATAAAAATTTAAGCTAGTGATTAGAGAAGATAAGGAATCGCTATCTTCTAATTTACCAATTTTGAATTGTGATTCATTAAAAATTGACTTTTTTAATTTTTCATTAATTTTTTTGTGCAAAATAAAAGCAGTGATTTTAAATTTTATTTTTAAGTTATTATCTATAAATTCGAAAATAATATCATTTTCTAATATTGATATATATTTTTCTAATAATTCAATTTCTTGAAAAAAAATATTGAAGTCAGAAATAGAACCTGTTAATTCAAAGGGAATTTTGACTTGAAAAAGCTCTAAATTGTCATCATTGAGATTTTGAGGAATTTTAAATTCTAATCTTGAAATACTTTTTAAATAGAGATTATTTTTTAATAATTTGTCAGTAATAGCTTTTTTTATAGAAGTAGAATTAGAGAAAGATTTATAATATAAATCTTTTAATAAAAAATCTAATTTTTTTTTATTTTCAGAGGATATTTTTTTTGAATTTTCAAATTTTTTTTTCAAAATGATATTTTTATTTTTTATTTCTTCATTT
>CAMTIW010000023.1 GCA_947072665.1 uncultured Fusobacteriaceae bacterium
GAAGGTACTTGGTGGGAAGCTGCCTGGGAGAATAGGAATTTGCCAAGCTTTTTTTAAAAAAAAAAGTTATATGACATTAATTTGTGATATAACTTTTTTCTTTTAAAAAAATAAAATAAAATAAAATAAAATTATGGGGGATAAATGAAAAAAATATTAGGTGGATTATTTATTTTAACAGGGTTAACAACTTTTTCAGCAAATTTTGAGTTAGGCTTACTTTCACCAACTCAATTAAATACACCAAAAACTAGTATAGAAGGAGTTAGATTAGGACTTATTTATACAGAAAATGCCAATGTAGAAGGGGTAGATATTAACTTAATAGCTAACAGTAAAAACAACTTTACTGGATTGTCTTTAGGTTCTTTTTATGATGAAACTAGAGGGAATTTTACTGGGGTAAGAATACCGTGGTTTTTTCTAGCTTATAATAAAGTTAATGGAAATATGTCTGGAGTTCAATTCGGAGCATTTAATGAGGTTAAAGGCGAGATGTTAGGTGCACAATTTGGTGTAGTTAATATAAATAATAGAAGTACTGGACTACAAGTTGGGGGATTTAACAAATCAAATTCACATAAAGGATTACAATTAGGATTGGTAAACTATACAGAAAGATTACAAGGGCTACAAATAGGGTTTGTTAACATAGCTAAAAACAGTCAAGTCTTTGAAGTTTTACCACTTATAAACTTTAATTTCAACTTTTAATGATTGACAATTGCAAGTAATAATGATAAAATATCTTATTATAAACATACAGATATTCCGCTATAATTAAGTTAATTACACGAATATCACAGGAGGAAACAAATGAAAGAAAAGTTAATCGAATTAGTAGAAAAGTCTTACCTAAGAACGGATATTCCATTTTTCAAAGCTGGAGATTCAATCAATGTTCACTACAAAGTAAAAGAGGGAAACAAAGAAAGAACTCAATTATTTGAAGGTGTTGTAATCAGAGTTAGTGGTGGAAGTGTTGCTAAAAGTTTTACAGTTAGAAAAGTAACTGGTGGAATTGGAGTAGAAAGAATCATTCCTATGAACTCACCAATGATCGATAAGATTGAAGTATTAAAAGTTGGAAAAGTAAGAAGATCTAAACTTTATTACTTAAGAGAACTTTCTGGAAAGAAAGCAAGAATAAAAGAATTAAGAAAGTAATTTTAAAGCCGAGGTTTATTCCTCGGTTTTTTTTTCATAAAAAAATCGAAATTATTATAAAATTATGTTAAAATGTAGTGAATGAAAATAATGAACTAAAAGGAGTGCTAAATGGAAGGATCAAAACTTATTATTAATGGAATGTTTTATATATTTTTAACTTTATTCTTTATTTATATTTTTATAAAAGAAAAAGAATTGGTAAAAAAAATAGCAGTATATAAGGATAGATTTTCAGATTATATAATTAGTAAATTAGGAATAAAAAAAGATAAGATTAAGTATGTTATTAGAAAAACAATTCATTACACTGAAACAATAGGGACAGCTCTTATTTTAGTTTTAGTTATTCAAAGATTTTATTTAGGAAACTTTATGGTTCCAACAGGGTCCATGATACCAACAATAGTACCTAAAGATAGATTATTTGGAAATATGATGATATATAAATTTTCAAAACCTAAACGAGAAGATATAATAGTATTTAAAGAACCTATACAGAATAAAGTTTTATATACCAAGAGATTAATGGGACTTCCAGGAGAAACAATTGAAATAAAAGATGGAGGTCTATATATTAATAATGTATTAATAAAAGAAAGACATTATGCAGATCTAGGGGAAATAAAAGGAACATCTTGGTTAGTGCCTAAAAAAGGTGATAAAGTTGTAATAGTTCCCATTGGAAAATATGATGAGATGTTTAAAGATCAAAATATAGACGTGGAAAAAGTTCAAAAATATCTTTTAGAAAATCCTGGAGCAGTGGGAGATATTCTACCCCAATTAGAATTTCAGATAAATGGTGTAAAAACAGGAATGTTACTGGATATAATTGATAAAAAAGAAGTTCTAGATAAATTAATTTCAGGAGAAAAAGTAGAGGTAACTTTGGATGAAGACTATTATATGGCTCTTGGAGATAATACAGAAGGAAGTTATGATTCAAGAATGTGGGGCTTTGTTGCAGAAAATAGAATTAGAGGAAAAGCATTTGTAAGATTTTGGCCATTAAATAGAATTGGATTATTAAAATAATGGATTACCTATTAGAAGAATATAATGAAGATGTATTAGAGGAAATATATAACTTAGAAGTTGAAATATTTGGAAGAAATGCCTATAAGAAAGAACAAATAAGAGAAATGTTAGAAAGTCCAGAATATAAAATATTTATTTTTAAAGAATTAAACAAAAAAATAGTTTCTTATTTAATTGTTTATGATAGTTTTGATATTTATGAGATAATGAAAATAGGCGTTAGAGAAAAAAGTAGAAAAAAAGGTTATGGAACTATACTTCTAAATGATTTTATAAAAAAATATAACAAGGGTTTACTATTGGAAGTTAGAGAAAGTAATCTATCAGCAATTAAATTTTATGAAAAAAATGATTTTAAAAAAATATCTATTAGAAAAAATTATTATTGTGATAATGGAGAAAATGCTATTATTATGAAATTAAATAAAAAATAAAAGGAGTAATAAAAAATGGATAGAAATATATATAGCAATCCTCTAGCGGAGAGATATTCTTCAAAGGAGATGCTAGCAAATTTTTCACCTAAGAATAAATTTTCAACTTGGAGAAAATTATGGATAGCACTGGCAGAAGGAGAAAAAGATTTAGGTCTTAATATAACAGAAGAACAGCTTGAAGAGATGAGAAAAGTTGTTGGGGATATTAATTTTGAAATGGCAGAAGCACAAGAGAAAAAAGTTAGACATGATGTAATGGCCCATGTTCATACATTTGGAACTCAAGCACCTAAAGCTATGCCTATAATTCATTTAGGAGCTACAAGTGCCTATGTAGGAGATAACACAGACCTTATTCAAATAAGAGATGGACTTGAAATTTTAAAAAAGAAAATAATAAATATATTGGATGCTATGAGTAAATTTGCAATGGAATATAAAGAGTTACCAACATTAGGATTTACACATTTTCAAGCGGCACAACTAACAACTGTAGGGAAAAGAACAACACTATGGATGCAAAGTTTAGTTTTGGATTTAGAAGAATTAGAATTTAGACTTGAAACTTTAAGATTTAGAGGTGTAAAAGGGACAACTGGAACACAGGCAAGTTTTAAAGATTTATTTAATGGTGATTTTGGAAAAACTCAAAAATTAGATGAACTTGTAACAGAAAAAATGGAATTTAAAAAAAGATTTACAGTAACAGGTCAAACCTACGATAGAAAGATAGATAGTCAAATATCAAATCTATTATCTGGAATAGCTCAAACAGCACATAAGTTTACAAATGACCTAAGACTTTTACAACACTTAAAAGAATTGGAAGAACCCTTTGAAAAAAATCAAATAGGCTCTTCTGCAATGGCATATAAAAGAAACCCCATGAGAAGTGAAAGAATATCATCTCTTGCTAAATTTGTTATTTCTTTGCAACAAAGTACAGCAATGGTAGCTTCAACACAGTGGTTTGAAAGAACTCTAGATGATTCAGCTAACAAAAGATTAGCTTTACCACAAGGATTTTTGGCAGTAGATGCTATTTTAATAGTTTGGAAAAATATAATGGAAGGGTTAGTAGTATACCCTAAGATGATAGAAAAACATGTTATGGCAGAACTTCCATTTATGGCAACAGAATATATAATAATGGAATGTGTAAAAAATGGTGGAGATAGACAAGAGCTTCACGAGAGAATAAGACTACATTCCATGGAAGCTGGAAAACAGGTTAAAATAGAAGGAAAGGACAATGACCTACTGGAAAGAATTGTAGGGGATGAATACTTTAATTTAGATAAAGAAAAATTAATGAGTATAATTGCACCTAAAAACTTCATAGGTTTTGCTAAGGAACAGACAGAAGCTTTTATAAAAAATGAAATTAATCCTATAATTGAAAAAAATAGAGATTGTTTAGGTATGGATGCAGATTTAAAAGTTTAATAATTTTTAATATAAATTAAAGGAAGATATGGATAAAAATAATCAATTAAATACAGAAAATAAAACTTTTATAGAAAATGGATTCAAAGGAAAGGAGGAACTATTTTTAACTGCTTTTGTTCTCCTTTCTGTATACCTATCATTAGGAGAAAGTATAATTCCCAAACCATTTCCTTGGATGAAACTAGGCCTTGCTAATATAGCGACAATAATAGCTTTAGAAAAATTTGGGAATAAAATGGCTTTGGAAGTTGTACTCTTAAGAGTTTTTATACAGGCACTTATGCTAGGGACATTATTCACACCAAGCTTTATAGTAAGTTCATCAGCTGGGCTAATAGCAACTTTAGGAATGATTTTTTTATATAGATTTAGAGACTATTTAAGTTTAATTTCCATTAGTTTAGTTTCAGCTTTTTTACATAACTTAGTTCAACTTATAGTAGTATATTTTTTAATGTTTAGAAGCATAGACTTAAATTCAAAATCTATAATGTTGTTTGTCTGGATATTTTTAGGATTGGGAGTACTTTCAGGTGGAATAACAGGATTGATAGTTGAAAAAATAAAAATAAGAAGGGTGGTATAAATTCATGAGAAAATATTTTGGAACAGATGGAATAAGAGGAGAGGCCAATAGAGAACTAAGTGCAGATTTAGCCATTAAATTAGGATATGCATTGGGACATCAAATTAGAGAAAAAAATCCTGGGAAAAAAAATTTAAAAGTAATAATGGGGTGTGATACAAGAATTTCAGGTTATATGCTAAGATCAGCTCTTACGGCAGGTCTTAATTCTATGGGGGTAAGTATTCACTTCATAGGAGTTGTACCAACACCAGCTGTGGCTTATTTAACAATAAAAAAACAAGCTCAAGCAGGAATTATGATCTCTGCATCACACAATCCAGCTAAGGATAATGGAATTAAAATTTTTGCTAGTAACGGTCATAAATTGCCAGATGAAGCTGAGATGGAGCTGGAAAGATTAATAGATAATGTAAGTGAATTATTAAAAAATGTTCTTCCTGGAGATGAAGTTGGAAAGTTTAAATATGCTGAGGATGAATATTATCTATATAGAGATCATCTTCTTTCAACTGTAACTGGAGATTTTTCTGGTATGAAAATAATTTTAGATGCAGCAAATGGATCAGCTTATAGAATAGCTAAAGAGATATTTATGAGTCTTAAAGCTGAGGTTGTAGTAATAAATGATACTCCTAACGGTAAAAATATAAATGTAAGATGTGGTTCTACTCATCCTGATATATTAGCAAAGGTTGTAGTAGGTTATGAAGCAGATTTAGGTCTTGCTTATGACGGAGATGCAGATAGATTAATAGCGGTGGATAGGACTGGAAGAATAGTTGATGGAGATAAAATAATTGCAATATTAGCATGTGAAATGAAAAATAAAGGAAAGTTAAATGAGAATAAGGTAGTTACAACTATTATGAGTAATATGGGTCTTGAAAATTATTTAGCTGAAAAAAATATAGAATTAATTAGAGCTAATGTTGGAGATAGATATGTATTAGAAAAAATGAAAACATATAGTTTAAATTTAGGTGGAGAGCAGTCAGGACATATTCTTTTATATGATTATTCAACAACAGGAGATGGAGTTTTAACTTCTATTAAATTAGTTGAAGCTTTAAGAGATAGTGGAGAAACATTAGATATGAAAGTGGAAAAAATATTAGATTGGCCTCAAGAAATGATAAATGTTGTGGTGAGTAAAGATAAAAAATCGACTTGGTCAAAAAATAGTACTATTACATCTTTCATAGCAGAAAAAGAAATAGAGATGCATGGAATGGGAAGGGTATTAGTAAGAACATCAGGAACAGAACCTATTATAAGAGTAATGGTAGAAGGAAAAGATTCTGAAATGGTAGAAAGAATAGTAAGGGAAATTGTTGAAGTGGTAAAAAAAGAGTTAGTTTAAGGAGAAAATAAAAAAATGTATAAAAATTTTTCTAAAATTTATGATTATTTCATGGAAAACTGTGAATATAAAGAATGGGTAAAGCAAATATATGATATTCTTGAAAAATATAATAAAAAACAGGGAACATTGATTGATATTGGGTGTGGAACTGGAGAGATGTTAAAAATATTTGTTGAAAAATATCAGTGTTCAGGAATGGATATTTCTGAAGATATGTTAAAAATCGCTCATAAAAAATTAAAAAGTAAAAATGTATCATTTTTTCAAGGAGATATGATAGATTTTAATACTTGGAACAAATATGATATTGCAGTAAGTTTATTTGATACAGTAAATCATATAACATCTCTTGAAGATTTAACTAGTCATTTAAATTCTGTAAGAAAACAACTTAAAGATGATGGTGTTTATATTTTTGATGTTATAGATAGAAATTTTATGAATGAAATGTTTATAGGTGGAGTATATGTGGATAATAGAAAGGACCTTACTGTTATCTGGGAACATGATATGGAAGATGGAATTGACTATATAGATGCTACTTATTATATAAAAAATAAGAGTAATACTTTTGATAAATTACAGGAGTATTATGAGAAAAAAATATTTACAGAAGAAGAGATAAGAAAATGTGTAGAAGAGTCTAAATTAGTGTTAGAAGAGATAGTTGAAAATAAAGAAATAGCAGGGACTAGATATTTCTATGTGATAAAAAATAAAGGATAGGCCATGGAAGAGAAAAAAGAAAAACTCTTGAAAAAAGAAAAAAAAAGTAGTAAAATATTTTTTTTGAATAAAGATATTATTCATTCTTTTTCTTTACTTGGCTATATTGGCTTTTTATTAATTGGTAATATAATGATTTATGTGGGAATCTATAAAATAATTGAAAAGTTTTTAATCAAAAGTGCGCTATTATTTGTTATTTTATTAATAGTTGGAATTTTTAGTGGATTTTATAGTGTATATAGGGTTATAATGAAGAAATAGAGGAAAAAATTAATGGATGATATAAAAAAAATTTTTAAAATCTCTACAATAACTTCAGGAGTAATTCTTCTATATGGGGGATTGGTCAGAAGTAATTTGATATACATTGGAATGTTTATAGGTTCTTTACTCTCAATTTTAAGTTTATACTTAATTTGTTTAGATGCAAACTCTAGTATAAGGTCAAGTTCACCTATGAAGGCATCTGTAATTGGATATCTTAGAAGATACGTTATGTACGGAGTATTTTTAGGTATCATGGTAAAATTTTATGGAGTTCCAATGCTAATTAGTTCAGCAATAGGCCTTTTGAATATAAAATTTTCTATATTTTTTATGGTCATATCTGGAAATATACTTAAAGTTAAAAAAAAGTATTTCAAGTAAGATCCTAAGTGAAAACTTAGGTAAATTTGAAGAAAGGAGGTAAAATGAGAATAGGACCAATTGAGTTTATTACACCACCTCTAGTAGAGGGCCCTAAAATAATGTTTTCAATTCCTGTTCCAGAAACACTAAGTCATGCACCTTTTGTAATGCAAACAGCTACAGGATATGGACTACCTGTAACAGCTACTGTAACAAGTACATGGTTTATTATGCTAGTTATTTTTACAATAATGTTTTTAGGAACAAAGGATTTAAAAGTTATACCTGGGAAACTTCAAACAATTCTCGAAGCAGTATATTTATTTTTAGATGATTTAGTTGAACAGATGCTAGGAAAATGGAAGGTTAAGTATATTAGTTATATAGCAACTTTATTTATATTTATTCTTTTTTCTAATACATTGGCATTTTTCCCTATTCCAGGGTTTCATGTGGTAAATGGAGTATTAGAGATTGCTCCAGCATTTAGAACGCCTACAGCAGATTTGAATACAACTGTAGGACTAGCGCTTTTAACAACGTATACTTTTATGTCAACAAGTATAAGACATAATGGAATTATAGGACATTTTAAAGGTTTATTTAAACCCATGCCAATAATGTTCCCAATAAATTTAGCTGGAGAACTGGCTAAACCAACAAATATATCCATCAGACTTTTTGGAAATATGTTTGCAGGGTCAGTAATATTAGGACTTATGTATAAAGCGGTACCAACTTTATTACCAATACCACTACATTTATATTTTGATTTATTTGGTGGAATAGTACAAAGTTTTGTTTTTGTAATGTTAAGTCTAGTTTATATTCAAGGAGCACTTGGAGATATTGAATATGTAGAAGATTAAATTAACATTAAATTGTTATTTTAGTTATAAAGAATTTGAAATTAATTAAAAAATACTTAGGAGGTAATAAAATGGATCAAATGTTATTAGCAAAAACTATAATTTTAGCGGCTTCAGCTTTAGGAGCAGGTTGTGGAATGATAGCTGGTATAGGACCAGGAATTGGACAAGGATATGCAGCAGGAAAGGCAGTAGAAGCAGTAGCTAGACAACCAGAAGCAAAAGGAAATATAATCTCAACAATGATATTAGGACAAGCAGTATCAGAGTCAACTGGTATCTACTCACTAGTTATAGCTTTAATTCTTCTATATGCAAATCCATTAATAGGATTATTAGGATAAAACATATTTAGATGAATATGAAATAAAGACTATTTAAGAAAGGAGGTAGAGGATTTGGCACTAACAAATATGTCAGCTGTATCAATTGATATTAATATGGCTTGGCAAATAATAAACTTCATAATATTAGTAGTTATTTTTAATAAATATATGAAAGCACCTCTTGCTAAGATATTAAATTCAAGAAGAGAAGCTATAGTAAACGATTTAAATCAAGCTGAAGAAGCTAAAAAAATAGCTGAAATTAATAAAAAAGAGATTGAAGCACTTTTGAAAAAGGCAAGAAAAGATGCGAGTGACCTTATATATAACGCTGAAAAGAAAGCTGCAGAAAGACAAGAAATCATCTTAAAAGAAGCTCAAGCTCAAAGAGATAAAATGCTTAAAGCAGCTGAACTTGAAACTCAAAAATTAAAAGAGACACTTAAGAAAGAACTTACAAACAGTTTAAGAGAAACTGCAGCAACTATGGCAGCTGAACTTTTAATGAAAAAAATGGATAAAGATATGAAAAATTCCCTATTAGATGAATTTATTGAAGAGGTAGGGGAAGTAAAATGGTAGATAAAATTGGAAGAAGA
The DNA here is from genome assembly GCA_947072665.1 of uncultured Fusobacteriaceae bacterium. Classification (GTDB taxonomy): domain Bacteria; phylum Fusobacteriota; class Fusobacteriia; order Fusobacteriales; family Fusobacteriaceae; genus JAGNZR01. The sequence goes on from CAMTIW010000023.1 coordinate 9,200, forward strand.
TATGCTGAAGCTATTTATGAAATAGCTTTGGAAGAAAAAAAAGTTGTAGAGATTTACGAGCTTCTTCAAGAAGCTGAAGACCTTTATAGTAATAATAAAGAATTTAAAGAGTTTTTACAGCATCCACTAGTAAAAAAAGAAGATAAGTTAGATATAATCGAAAAAATATTTGTTAATAAAGTGGAAATAGAAAAAAATATACTTCTTTATTTAATAGATAGAGGAAGAATGATGGATATAAAAGATATCCTACTAGAGTATAAAAAAATGTATTATAATGCAAATAACATTGTAGATGTAAGAGCTACATTTGCTACGGAAATATCTGAGGAACAAAAGGCAATATTAACTAAAAAATTAGAGAAAACTACAAATAAAAATATTAAACTAGAAATTATAATAGATAAAAGCCTTATAGGTGGAGGTATTATAAAAATAGGTGATAAAATTGTAGATGGATCTATTAAAGCTCAATTGAAAGATATGGCAAAAGTACAATAGACTACAGGAAGTAGGAGGTGTGGAGAGGTTTGAAAATTAGACCAGAAGAGATAAGCAGTATAATTAAAAGTGAGATAAAAAATTATAAAAAAAATCTAGATGTAAAAACTTCAGGTTCTGTTTTAGAGGTTGGAGATGGAATTGCTAGAATATATGGACTTAGTGATGCTAAGGCAGGAGAACTTTTAGAATTTCCTCACGGTGTTATGGGAATGGCTTTAAACCTAGAAGAAAATAATGTAGGTGCTGTTATACTTGGAGATTACTCTTTAATAAAAGAGGGCGACGAGGTAAAAGCTACAGGAAATGTAGTATCAGTTCCAGCAGGAGAATCTTTACTTGGAAGAGTTGTTAATGCACTGGGAGAACCTATAGATGGAAAAGGTGACATAAAGGCAGAAAAAATGATGATTCTTGAAAGAAAAGCATCAGGAATAATTTCTAGAAAACCAGTTACAGAACCTTTGCAAACAGGAATAAAATCAATTGATGGAATGGTACCTATTGGAAGAGGGCAAAGAGAGCTTATAATAGGTGATAGACAAACTGGAAAAACTGCAGTAGCAATTGATGCAATATTGAATCAAAAAGGAACAGGAGTAAAATGTGTTTATGTAGCTATTGGACAAAAAAGATCTACAGTGGCACAAATATCTAAAAGATTAGAAGAAGCAGGAGCTATGGAGTATACTACTATAGTAGCTGCAACTGCATCTGAAGCTGCACCACTTCAGTATATGGCACCATATACAGGAGTATCCATGGCAGAATATTTTATGGATAAAGGTGAACATGTTTTAATAGTTTATGATGATCTTTCTAAACATGCAGTAGCATATAGAGAGATGTCACTTCTACTTAAAAGACCACCTGGAAGAGAAGCTTATCCTGGAGATGTTTTCTATCTTCACTCAAGATTACTTGAGAGAGCAGCAAAACTTTCAGATGAATTAGGTGGAGGTTCAATAACTGCACTTCCAATTATAGAAACTCAAGAGGGAGACGTTTCAGCGTATATCCCAACAAACGTAATATCTATAACAGATGGGCAAATATTCTTAGATTCACAACTTTTCAACTCAGGATTTAGACCTGCAATAAATGCTGGAATATCTGTATCTAGAGTTGGAGGAGCAGCACAAATAAAAGCAATGAAACAAGTAGCGGCTAAAGTTAAATTAGAACTTGCTCAATATACTGAGTTATTAACTTTTGCTCAATTTGGATCAGACTTAGATAAAGCAACAAAAGCACAATTGGAAAGAGGGCATAGAATTATGGAAATTCTTAAGCAATCTCAGTATAATCCTTCTCCAGTAGAAGAACAGGTTATCTCTTTCTATATAGTAATAAATGGACATTTAGACTCAGTACCATTAGAGAGAATAAGAGTTTTTGAATCTGAATTTTTAACTGACATAAGAAATAATACAGATATATTAAAAGAAATAAAAGAGAAAAAATCTTTGGATAAAGATTTAGAAGCAAAAATAGTTGAGGCTGTTGTTAGTTTTAGAAAGAATTTTAATTAAAAAGGGGTGAGATTTTGGCTGGATCTAAAGAAATCAAAAATAGAATTAAAAGTGTTCAGTCTACTCACCAGATAACCAAAGCCATGGAAATTGTTTCTACTACAAAATTCAAGAAGTTTTCTGCTATAGTATCTTCATCAAAGGCTTATTCAGACTCAATTAAAGTGATATTGAAAAATATCTCAGCAGGAGTAAAAAGTGAAAAGCATGAACTTTTTGATGGTAGAGAGATAGTAAAGAGGGTTGCTGTAATAGTTATGACTTCAGATAGAGGACTATGTGGAAGTTTTAACAATAATACTTTAAAGCAACTTGAAATTTTGATGAAAGAAAATCCTGGAAAGGAAATATCTGTAATAGCAATTGGAAGAAAATCAAGGGAATATTGTGCTAAAAGAAATTATGATATAAAATCAATTTATAGCCAATTGACTCCTGAAATTATGTTTGATAAAGCAAAAGAAATTAGTGAGAATATTGTTGAATTTTACTACAATGGTATTTTTGATGAAGTTCATATGATATATAATCAATATGTATCAGCAGTTAGATATGATTTAACAGTGGAACAAATAATTCCAATCGCTAGAGTAGAATCTAAAGAAAATATAAGCTATATATTTGAGCCAGATGCAGAAACAGTTCTTTCTACACTACTTCCTAAGTATTTAAATATAGTTATTTATCAAGCTCTATTAAATAATACTGCAAGTGAACACAGTGCTAGAAAAAATGCTATGCAAAGTGCGACAGAAAATGCTGAAGAAATGATAAAAAATCTTAACCTACTATATAATAGACAAAGACAGGCTATTATAACTCAAGAAATATCTGAGATAGTGGGAGGAGCAGCGTCTCTAAAATAAGATTTTGAAATAGGAGGATATTAAGTGGAGAACAAAGGAACTCTAATACAAGTAATCGGTCCCGTTGTAGACGTGGCTTTTAGAAATGATGCCGAACTTCCTGCTATATATAATGCTCTTAAAGTAATTGTTGAAGGAGAAAGAGAATTAGTTCTTGAAGTACAACAACATTTAGGAAATGATGTGGTAAGAGCCATAGCAATGGATGCTACAGAAGGTCTAAAAAGAGGATTGGAAGTAATTGATACAGGACTACCTATAACTGTTCCAGTGGGAACTTCAGTATTAGGTAGAATATTAAACGTTTTAGGAAATCCTGTGGATGAGGGTGGACCAGTAGGAGCTACTGAGTTTTTACCTATACATAGAGATGCACCTAAATTTGAAGAGCAAGGAACAGATGTAGAGATATTTGAAACTGGTATAAAAGTTGTAGATTTACTAGCTCCTTATATAAAAGGTGGAAAAATTGGTCTATTTGGAGGAGCTGGAGTAGGAAAAACAGTTTTGATAATGGAACTTATAAACAACATAGCTAAAGGTCATGGTGGACTTTCTGTTTTTGCAGGTGTTGGAGAAAGAACAAGAGAAGGAAGAGACCTTTATGATGAAATGAGAGAATCTGGAGTTATATCTAAGACTGCTCTTGTTTATGGTCAAATGAACGAGCCACCTGGAGCAAGACTTAGAGTTGGACTAACTGCTCTTACAATTGCAGAGAATTTTAGAGATAAAGAAGGGCAAGACGTTCTTCTATTTATAGATAATATATTTAGATTTACTCAAGCTGGTTCTGAGGTTTCAGCTCTTCTTGGAAGAACTCCTTCAGCAGTTGGATATCAACCAAACCTAGCTACAGAGATGGGAAAATTACAAGAGAGAATTACTTCTACAAAAAATGGTTCAATAACTTCTGTTCAAGCAGTTTATGTACCAGCAGATGATTTAACTGACCCAGCTCCAGCAACTACGTTCTCACATTTAGATGCCACAACAGTTCTTTCAAGAAGAATAGCATCTCTTGGAATATATCCAGCAGTGGATCCATTAGATTCTACTTCTAAAGCATTGGACCCAATGATAGTTGGACAAGAGCACTATAAAGTTGCAAGAGAAGTTCAATCTGTTTTACAAAGATATAAAGAGCTACAAGATATTATAGCTATACTTGGAATGGATGAATTATCTGACGAAGATAAACAAATTGTTACAAGAGCTAGAAAAATCGAAAGATTCTTCTCACAACCTTTCTCTGTTGCTTCACAGTTTACAGGAATGGAAGGAAAGTATGTTCCAGTAAAAGAAACAATCAGAGGATTCCAAGAGATACTTGCAGGAAAACATGATGATCTTCCAGAACAAGCATTCTTATATGTAGGATCTATTGAGGAGGCAGTTACAAAAGCTAAAGAGTTAATGAAAGGAGCTGAGTAAGATGTCAAAATTTAAATTAAAAGTAGTAACATCTCATAGAGTTCTTTTAGATAAAGAAGTTGATTTCGTTATGTTGAGAACAACAGAAGGGGATATGGGAATACTTGCTAATCACGCCCCATTTGTTGCAGAATTAACTATTGGTGAAATGAAAGTAAGAGATGAAGCAGTGGAACAATCTTATTTTATTTCAGGTGGTTTTTTAGAAATTTCAAATGAAAATGTTGTTACTATTTTAGCTGATGAAGCTATGCATGCTAAGGATATTGATATTGAAAGAGCTAGAAAAGAAGCAGAAAAAGCAGAAGAAAAGCTTAAAAAGATTCGTGAAGATAAAGATATCATAATGACTCAAAGAGCACTTCAAGAAGCTTTAACTAAAGTTAGATTAGCAGAAAAAAGAATGTAAATATAATTTTTGGAAGTTATAACAAAATAATTTTGTTATAACTTTTTTTTTAGAATAATATAGAGTATACTTTATATTATAAAACAAACTGTGAGGTGAGACAAATATGATATTAGGAATTACTGGAGGAATAGCTAGTGGAAAATCTACAGTGAGTAATTTACTGAGAGATTTAGGAATAGAAATTTTAGATGCTGATATATTATCAAGAGAGGTTATAGAGGAAGAAAAGATTAAAAAAATTCTTTTGGATATATTTGGAAGTGAAATTTTTATAAAAAATAATGATGGGAATATAATAGATAGAAAAAAAATTAGAGCGATAGTTTTTAATGATAAAAATAAATTAAAGATGTTAAATGAACTAATGCATCCTAAAATTATTGAGAAATTTCTAGCTAGAAAGAAAATAAGTGAAGAAAAAAATAGAGATAAAGAAGAAAAATTAAAAAATAAAGATATTATAGTTTTTGATATTCCACTTCTTTTTGAAGAGCATTTAGAATATCTATGTGACTATACACTTACTGTATATACAGATAAAAATATTCAAATAGAAAGAATAATAGAGAGGGATGATAGTAATCGTGAACTGGCTCTAAAAATAATTGATTCTCAAATGGATATAGATGAAAAATTGAAAAAATCAGATTTCAGTATTAATAATAGTGGAACTATGAAGGAATTAAAAAATAAATTACAGGATATTTTGAAAGAAATAAAAAAAGAACATAGATAAAATATGGTTTTTTTCTTGTTTATAAACGCAAAATGATGTAAAATTAATAGAATATTAGTAGTTTGTAATTATTAGTAATAAAAAATTAGTTAGGAGTGATAAAATTTTGAAAAATAGAAATAGATTGGATATAGTAGCACCAGCTGGGGATATAGAAAAGTTTTATGCAGCCATAGATGCAGGAGCAGACGAAGTATATATGGGACTTCAAGGGTTTGGAGCTAGAAAAAGTGCTAAAAATTTTACAATGACAGAGTATAAAGCAGCAATAGATTATGCTCATGAAAGAGGAAGTAGAGTTCTTTTAACTTTAAATACAGTTATGATGGACAATGAAATAGAACCACTTTATTATAATTTAAATGAACTTTATAAGGCTGGATTAGATGCTATAATAGTTCAAGATATTGGAATGTTTAATTATTTAAAAAGAAACTTCCCAGAAATAGAACTTCATGGTAGTACACAAATGACAGTGTCTAATCATATAGAAGCTGAATATCTAAGAGAGATGGGATTTAATAGAGTTGTATTATCTAGAGAATTAACTTTAGAAGATATAAGAAAAATAAGAGAGAATACAACAATAGAACTAGAAGTATTTGTTTCAGGGTCTCTTTGTGTTAGTTATTCAGGTAAATGCTATATGAGTAGTTTTATAGGTGGTAGAAGTGGAAATAGAGGTATGTGTGCCCAGCCATGTAGAAAAACATATACTGTAAATGGGAAAGAAGAAGGATATATATTGAGTCCAAATGATCAACTTATGGGTAAAAAAGAGATAGATTTTTTAAAAGAAATAGGAGTGGAGTCGATAAAAATAGAGGGAAGAATGAAAGAAGCTTCTTATGTATTCGAACTTACTAGCTATTTTAAAGCTCTTATACAGGGTGAAGAGAGAGAAGAAAGAGTTTCCCATATATTTAATAGAGGATATAGTAAAGGATACGCTTATGACGAACAGGAGAATATAATAAACAAAAGTTTTTCATTTAATATAGGTAAAAAATTAGGGACATTTAATGGGAAAGAAGTTAAACTTATTGAAAATGTTAGATTTGGAGATGGAGTTTCATATATATCCAAAGATTATGAAAAATTAGGTGGTTCTTATTTAAGTAAATTAACAATTAAAACCTATGATAAAAATAGGGATAAATCTAGAGCTAGTAGTGAGGATAAAGATAGGGTAGCAACTATAGGAGAGACATTAATAATAAAAGATATACCAGTGGGGACTAGATATCTATATAAAACATATGCTAAAGATATAGAAGATGAAATTTCTAATGAAAAAAAACAAACAGAGAAAAAAGTTGAAATAACTGGAATATTTAAGGCAAGTTTAGATAACTATCCAGAACTTACATTTAATTATAGTAATCTATATGGGAAAAATGTAAGTTTTACAGTAATAGGTGAAAAAACAGCAGAACTTGCTGGAAAAAAACCAGTTACTCCAGAACAAATAGTTGAAAAATTAAGTGAATTGGGGGAGACTTCATTTTTCTTAGGGGAAATAAAGGTAGAAATAGAAAATAATTTATTTATTCCCATGTCTATAATTAAAAATATGAAAAGAGACTGTGCAGAAGAATTAGCTGATATAATAGTGGATAGCTATAAAAGAGTTGAAAGTTTAGAGAATAAATGGAGTTTAACAAGGGAAGAAAATATTGAAAACAATGAAAAGGAAATTATAGTTTCAGCAATTGTGGAAACCCTTGAACAAGAGCAAAAATTGAGAGAGTTAGGAATAAATAAAATATACTATAACGGAATTCAGATAGTGAGGGAGAGCAGAATTAAAGATGTTAAATATAAAGGTGAGTTAGCTAATAGTTTGATGGATATAGTTAAAAACCCAAGTAAAAAATTAACTCTTCATTGGGGATTAAATGTAACCAATGCCTATACATTAGATCAGTTTTCCAAGGATAAAAAAATAGGTACAATTATTTTATCCCCTGAATTAAGTTTTGAAAAAATAAAAAATTTGGGAGAGAGTACTATTAAAAAAGCTCTACTTATTTATTCTAAACCAAAAGTTATGCATATAGAATCTGCTATTGTGAAAAAAGATTCAACAATCATTAATGATAAAGGTGACGAATTTAAAGTTGAAATAAATGCTTTTGGAAATAGTGAAATTTATTTAACAAGAGCTTTGGATATAACTCAAAGTATGAAAGAGATAAGAACATTAAATATAGATGAGGTAGTGTTAGAATTTAAAAATGAAAGTTTAGAAGAGATAGAAAAAATAGTGACTAATATTAAAGATAGAAAAGATGAAGGTCGTGAATCTTCTGGATATAATTATTGGAAAGGAGTGTTTTAATGGATAATAAACTAGTTAAAAATTTTGGAACATGGTTTGGACTTGGTGAGATGAAAAAAGCTCCAGGAACATTTGGAACTTTAGGTGGTATCCCAATTTTTATATTTTTGAATTATATAAGACAATTTTTTTCTAATAGTATGATGTATAATTCATTTTATTTTGTGTTTTTAATGACATTTTTTGCATTTGCAGTATATATATCAGATATCTGTGAAAGAGAAATATATAAGAGAAAAGACCCGCAAGAAGTTGTAATAGATGAGGTACTAGGATTTCTAACTACTCTTTTCCTTATAAATCCAGTGGGATTAAAACAAAATATAATTGCTATATTGTTAGGGTTCGTTATTTTTAGAATATTGGATATAACAAAGGTAGGACCTATTGATAAATCTCAAGCTATAGGAAATGGTATTGGAGTTGTCTTAGATGATTTTTTAGCAGGTATGATAGGGAATTTTATTATGGTTTCCATATGGACAGTGATGTTTTAGATGAAAGCAATTTTAGTAATGGTAGGAACAGAACTTTTAAATGGTGGCATGATAGATACAAATAGTTTATATATAGCTGAGGAGCTAAATAAATATGGTATAGAAATAGAATCTAAGGTAGTTGTAAGGGATTTTATACCTGAAATAATTAAAATATTAAAGTATGCTAAAGAAAATAGTGATTTAATTATAATGACTGGTGGTTTAGGACCTACAATAGATGATTTAACAAAAGAAGCTATAGCTAAGTTTTTAAATAAAAAACTTATTATAGATGAAGATGAGGCAATAGAGCTAAAATCTAAATTCAGAAAATTAAATATTGATTTCCTTTATGAAAATTATAAAGAAGTGGAAAAACCAGAAGGAGCTATTAGTTTTAAAAATGATGCAGGTATGGCTCCAGGTATTTTTGTAGAAGGGATTGCAGCTTTTCCAGGTGTTCCAAGAGAATTATATAATTTATTACCTAAATTTTTAAAATGGTATAGTAGTGAATTTATGAAAGAAATAGACTCAATTTATATTAAGGATATTATAACAGTGGGAATATCAGAATCAATCTTAGAAGAGAGAGTAAAAATTCTCTTTACAGAGGAAGATATCTATTATGAATTTTTGGTAAAAGAGTATGGAATACTAATAAGACTACAATCTAAAACGAGTAAAAAAAACATGGTGGAAAAAATAGTGAAAAACCTGTATAATATCATAGGTGATAATATTTATGGAGAAGATAATGATCGATTAGAAACTCTAATAGTTAATATACTGAAAGAGAGAAAAGAGACGTTATCAGTGGCAGAATCTTGTACTGGTGGTTTACTTTCTGCTAAAATAGTAGATGTTTCTGGAGCTTCAGATATTTTTTATGAAGGTGTTGTAACTTACAGTAATAATTCAAAACATAAGAGATTAAATGTTTCAGAAGAATCTTTAAACACTTATGGTGCAGTAAGTGGTGAAGTAGCTCTCGAGATGTTAAAAGGTTTAACTACAAATATGGGAATTTCAATTACAGGAATTGCAGGACCTCAAGGTGGAACAATAGAAAAACCAGTGGGAACTGTATACATAGGAATAAAAATAAATGAAGAATACTATGTTGAGAAATTTAGCTTTAAAGGTGATAGAAAAAGAATTAGAGAAAGAGTGGTACTTCAAGCATTATTTAATAGTGTAAAACTTTTAAAAAAATAACAGAGAAAACTATAGGAGAAAATTAAATGAAATTAGAGATTAAATTCTTAAATTCCGTAAGATTAACAAAACTTTTAATAGCTGCTAGTAGATGGCTATCAAAATATTCAGATGTACTTAATGATCTAAATGTTTATCCTGTTCCAGATGGAGATACAGGAACAAATATGTCCATGACTCTTCAATCCGTGGAAAATGAATTAATAAAATTAAACCATGAGCCTAAAATGGCAGAACTTGCTGAAATAGTATCAGAAGCAATTCTTTTAGGAGCTAGAGGAAATTCAGGAACTATACTTTCACAAATTATTCAAGGTTTTTTATCGGGAATTAAAGATAAAGAAGAAGTTACTGTGGAAGATGTTGCCAATGCTTTTAGATTAGCCAAAGAAAAGGCCTATGAAGCTGTCATAGATCCAGTTGAAGGAACCATGTTAACAGTAATAAGAAGGGTTGCTGAAGAAGCTATGAAATATCAAGGTCCAAAGGATGATTTTGTTTTATTTTTAATATTTGTTAAAAATGTAGCACATGAAGCAGTGGAAGATACACCTAACTTACTACCTAAGTTAAAAGAAGCAGGAGTAGTTGATGCTGGTGGAAAAGGTATATTTTATATACTTGAGGGATTTGAAAAATCAATAACAGATCCAGAAATGTTAAAAGATTTAGAAAGAATAGTAAAATCTCAAGCTAGAAGAAAAGATAAGATGGATATATCTACACTAGGACATACTTTGGAAGAAATAAAATTTAAATATTGCACAGAGTTTATAATTGAAGTGGGAAATATTGATTTAAAACTATATAAATCAAAAGTTATAGGACTGGGAGATTCCATGGTGTGTGCTCAAACATCAAAAAAAGTAAAAACACATATTCATACAAATAATCCAGGAGCAGTATTAGAAATAGCAGTACAATATGGAAATGTAACAAATATAAAAATTGAAAACATGGAAATTCAACATAAAAATATATTTGCTCAGCATCCAACACAAGATGATTATGATCATGAAGTAAAGGCAATAAAAGAAAAGTATATGTTTAAAGATAACGTTGTGAAACATACTGCTTTTTATGCAATTTCAGATAATTTAGAAATAGGAAATATGTTTTTAGACAATGGAGCAACAGCTGTACTTCTAGGTGGTCAAACTCAAAATCCAAGTGTTGCCGACATAGAAGATGGATTGAAAAAAATAAATGCTAAAAAAATAATTATTTTGCCTAACAATAAAAATATAATAGGTGCAGCAAAATTAGCAGCGGAAAGATCAAATAAAGAAGTTTTAGTATTAGAAACAACATCCATGCTAGAAGGAAATTATATAATTAAAAATTCATCTGAATCCATTGAGAATATATTGATAGAAAAAGGAAGAAACTATTCCATTGAAATAACTCAAGCAGTAAGAGATACAAAATCAGGGGATTTAGAAATAAAAATTAATGATTATATAGCTCTTGTAAATGGGAAAATAACTAATAGTAATTCAACATTGGTTGGATTGATTCAAGAGGTATATGGGAAATATATAACAAATGAAACTTTAAATATTTTTATAGTTATAGGAAAGGGAGCTACTATTGAAGGAAATAATGCCTTAAAAAAAATAGATAGTAGTATAAAATATAAAGAGTTATTAGGGGAACAAGAAAATTATCCTTATTATATCTATATGGAAAATAGAGATCCTAATATGTCTGATATAGCTATTGTAACAGATTCAACAGCAGATTTAACTCCTGAAATTTTAGGAGATTTAAAAGTGGATATAGTACCGTTAAAGATTAAATTAGACGGTTCTGATTACTATAAAGATGGAGTGGATATAACTAAAGATGAATTTTGGAATAGGTTATTTAAAGAAACAGTTATTCCAAAAACTTCTCAACCATCTCCTGCAGAGTTCAGAGAAGTATATGAAAAATTAATGGATAAAGGTTATAAAAAAATAATCTCTATACATATCTCAGGAAAATTAAGTGGAACTCAACAAGCAGCAAGAGTGGCTAGAGGAATGATAACAGGAAGAGAAAATGATATTATAGTGGTGGATTCTAAATCTGTAACTTTTGGATTAGGTTATATAGTGACAGAGGCCGCTAAAATGGTAAAAGATAATAAAAGTTGTGATGAAATATTGACTTGGTTAGAAAATATACAGGGTAAAAGTAAAGTTTATTTTGTAGTAAATGATTTAGATTATTTAGTTAAAGGTGGAAGATTAGGAAAAGCTTCTGGAATTGTAGGGGGACTTTTAAATTTAAAACCAATTCTTAAACTTGAAGATGGAGAAGTTACAGTGGCAGGAAAAGCTTTTGGAGAAAAAGGTGCCCTTAACTTTATTACTAAATTAGTAAAATTAGAAGCGGATAAAGGAAGTGTTATTGTTAATAGTGGTTGGGGTGGAAAACAAGCTGAACATGACAATTTAGAGAGACTTAGAGATTCGTTAAAAACATTAAAAAAAGTAGAGTTAAAGGATAGATACAAAATTGGAGCTACAATTGGAACACATTCAGGTCCTGTATACGGAGTTGGAGTAGTACCTAAAATATTATAGGGGGAAAATATAGTGGGAATATTAGTTTGTGGTGGAGCAGGATATATAGGGAGTCATGTAACAAAATTATTACTGGAAAAAGGGAGGGAGGTTATTGTATTAGATAACCTTCAAACAGGACATGTAGATGCTGTTGATGTGAGAGCTAAATTAGTGTTAGGTGATTTAAGAGATGATGAATTTATGAAAAATGTATTTAAAAATAATTCCATAGATGGTGTTATTCATTTTGCAGCAGACTCTTTAGTTGGGGAAAGTTGTGTAGAACCACTTAAATATTATGAAAATAATGTTTCTGGTGCTATATCATTATTAAAGCACATGAAAGATAATAATGTTTCAAGAATTGTATTTTCATCCACAGCAGCAACATATGGTGAACCAGAAAATGTACCAATATTAGAAACAGATAAAACAATTCCAACAAATCCTTATGGTGAGACTAAACTTGCTGTGGAGAAAATGTTAAAGTGGTCAGAAGAAGCCTACGGAATAAAATATACAACACTTAGATATTTTAATGTAGCAGGAGCATATGCCACTGGAGAAATAGGAGAGGACCACACAGTTGAAACTCATTTAATTCCTATTATATTGCAAGTTGCATTGGGGAAAAGAGAGAAAATTTCAATATATGGTGATGATTATGCCACAGAAGATGGGACTTGTATCAGAGACTACGTGCATGTAATGGATCTTGCTGATGCTCATATTAAAGCACTTGAAAGATTAGAAAAAGGTGGTGCTAGTACTGTTTATAATTTAGGAAATGGAGAGGGATTCTCAGTTAAAGAAGTTATAGAGAGTGTGCGAAAAGTAACAAAACATCCTATACCAGCAGAAGTATCACCTAGAAGAGCAGGGGACCCTGCAAGACTTATTGCAAGTTCAGAAAAAGCTATGAAGGAATTAAATTGGAAACCTAAATATGATACAATAGAAAAAATAATAGAGACAGCTTGGAAATGGCATAGCACTCATCCAGATGGATATGGAGATTAAATATAATTATGAGAATTTTTAGATTTGATGAAATAGATTCAACAAATACCTATGCAAAAGAAATGGAAAATATTGAAAATTTTGATCTAATAATAGCAAAAAAACAAAGTTCAGGTAGAGGAAGAAGAGGAAATATATGGAAATCTGAATTAGGTGCTGGACTGTTTACTTTTATAGTGGAAAATAGTGAAAATTTAGAGTTTGATAAATTCATAAAATTACCACTAGTTGTTGGACTAGCTGTTTTAAAAGCTCTTAAAAATAATCCTGAATTTATTTTTAATAAAAAATTAGATTTTAAATTTAAATGGACTAATGATGTATATCTAAATAATAAAAAATTAAGTGGTATTTTAGTAGAAAAATATAATAATTTTTTTATTATTGGGGTGGGAGTTAATATTAATAATAGTAATTTTCAAGAAATATCTAAAAATGCAACTTCACTTTATAATGAATTAGGAAAAGAATTGGATGTAGAAAAGATTATTTTTTCTATTGTTATAGAGATAAAAAAACAATATAAGATTTTTTTATCCGGTGGTTGGGAAGGTATTTTAGAAGATATAAATAAATATAATTATTTAAAAGATAAAAATATTGAAATTTTTGGAATCAATGAAGAGATAGAGGGAAAAGCTGGGGTAATTAGTCATGATGGTACTCTGGAAATATTAACATCACAGGGACTAAGAAAATTAAATATAGGTGAAGTACATATAAAAATTTAAGAAGCTAAAGTTTGGGAGGGAAGATTTGAAAGAAAAAAATATTCCAGAACATGTGGCTATAATAATGGATGGAAATGGAAGATGGGCAAAAAAAAGATTTTTACCTAGAACTTTTGGTCATAATGAAGGAGCAAAAAATTTAAAAAGAATATTGACTCATGCAAAAAAATTGGGAGTAAAATATCTTACTGTTTATGCTTTTTCAACTGAAAACTGGAAAAGGTCTAAAGATGAAGTGGAGACTTTAATGAGTTTATTTAAAACTTATATAAAAAAAGAAGAAAAAACATTTCAAGAAAATGATGTTAAATTTATAGTTTCAGGAAGAAGAGAAAATGTTTCAAAAGATTTATTAGATTCCATTGATTATCTTTCAGAAAAAACTAAATTTAATAAGGGAATAACACTAAATATTGCATTTAATTATGGAGGACGTTCTGAGATAGTAGATGCAATAAATAAAATAATAGATTCAGGGGAAAAAAATATAACTGAAAAAACATTTGAGAAATATCTCTATAATGATATTCCAGATCCTGAACTTTTAATTAGAACTAGTGGAGAAATAAGAATTTCAAATTTTTTATTGTGGCAAATAGCCTATTCAGAGATATATGTTACAGATAAATTATGGCCAGATTTTAGAGAGAAAGAGTTTGAAGAAGCAATAGAAAGTTTTAATAAAAGAGAACGTAGGTTTGGAGGTATTAATGTTTAATAGGATATTAATTTCAATTTTTGGGATACCATTATTAGCATATATATATTATGGGGGTGGGATACCACTACTTATATTTGTAAATTTAATAGTAGGAATTGGATTATATGAATTTTTTACTATGGCAGAAAAATCTGGAAAAAAAGTATATAAATATATAGGCATATGCACAGGTATTTTGGTACCTAATCTCGTATATTTGAAAATTAATACAGGTATAAACATTGAAAATGTAAATGTTTTAGTAGTTTTAACAATTTTTTTAATGGGATGTAGAGTTTTACAAAATAAAGTAGAAGATGCTAGTATAGAAATAGGATTAACATTACTAGGAATAATTTATGTAGCATATTTTTTATCTTATATGTTACTAATTGGAAGTTTACCTCAAGGTGGAAAAATACTTCTAATTTTACAAGTTTTAGTTTGGATATGTGATAGTTTTGCATATTTTACAGGAATAAAATTTGGAAGAAAAGTATTTAAAAGAGGTTTTAGCGAGATAAGTCCTAAAAAATCAATAGAAGGTGCTATAGGTGGAACTTTTTTTACAGTAATAACACTAATTTTAATAAATAGGTATTTTAATATATTTACAGGTGAATTTATTATGTTAAAACTTATTTTTATGGGGATTTTAATAAGCTTTTTTATCCAGATTGGTGACCTTTCAGAATCTATGTTTAAAAGAGAGTTTAAAATAAAAGATTCAGGTAGAATATTAGGAAATCATGGGGGAATTTTAGATCGTTTTGATAGTTTGATTTTTGTTCTTCCAGTTGCATACTATACTTTAAAATGTTTAATATTATACTAATTGAAACTGGCAGCTATAAGGCTGCTTTTTTCACTATAAAAATAAATGGGAGATAAAAATGAAGAAAATATCTATTTTAGGTTCAACTGGGAGCATTGGAGTAAATGCACTAGAGGTCATAAGAAATTCAAAGGATTTTCAGGTAATAGGATTAACATGTCATGAAAACTATAAATTACTTATGGAACAAATAGAAGAATTTAAGCCTAAGTATGTTTCTGTGGGAACAGAAATAGGAGTAAAGAAAATAAAAATTAACTTTCCTGAAATAAAAGTTTTTTTAGGAGAAGAAGGGCTAAAAATTATTGGAGCATTAGAGGAAAATGATATTTTATTAACTGCAGTAAGTGGAGCAATAGGAATTGATGCAACAATAGAAGGAATAAAAAAAGGAAAACGTATAGCTCTAGCTAATAAAGAAACTATGGTTGCAGCTGGAGACTATATAAATGCTCTACTTAAAAAATATCCAAAAGCTGAAATAATACCAGTTGATAGTGAACATTCAGCTATATTTCAATCTCTATTAGGAGGAAAAAAAGATGAAGTTTCAAAATTAATAATAACAGCTAGTGGTGGAACTTTTAGAGGAAAAACAAGGGAAGAACTTAAGAATGTATCAGTGAGTGAAGCTTTAAAACATCCTAATTGGTCCATGGGAAGAAAAATAACAATAGATTCTTCGACTTTAGTAAATAAAGGATTAGAAATAATAGAAGCACATCAATTATTTGGGATAA
>CAMTIW010000024.1 GCA_947072665.1 uncultured Fusobacteriaceae bacterium
ATCTGTTACAGTTGAAATGAAAAATATACATCTAGTTACAAATAAAAATCTTATTCGATTAGTTTTAAATAATATAATTCAAAATGGTCTCAAATATTCTCCATATAAAGGCGATTTCAAAATTTATAGTAAAGAAACCGAAATTTATTTTGAAAATAATTTAAATTATGAAATTAATGGAGATATAGAAAAATTAACAGAACCTTTTTTTAGGGGAAGTAATACTGAATTTAGTAAAATTGAAGGTTCCGGCTTGGGATTATCAATTGTCAAAAATTGTTTGCAAGTGTTAAATATAAATTATGATATAAAAGTATTACATAATAAATTCATATTTATATTGAAACTTTGACTGGAGGAAAATAATGAAAAAAACAAATGCTGTAAGAGAACTAGAAACTGCAAAAATTCACTTTAATCTTGTAGAATATAAAGTTGATGAAAAAGATGTAAGTGCAATTAATGTAGCACTAAAATTGGGATTGGATATCACAAAATTATTTAAAACTTTAGTTTTATTTAGTGAAAAAAAAGAACTTTTAATCGCCTGTATTCCTGGTAGTGATGAATTAGACTTAAAAAAATTTGCTAAACTAGCTGGTGTTAAAAAAGTTGAGATGTTAGGTGTCAAAGAACTTCTAGAAAATACAGGCTATATAAGAGGAGGTTGTTCTCCTGTTGGAATTAAGAAAAAACACAGAACATTTATACATAGTTCTGTATTAGAAAAAGAAAAAATCTATTTAAGTGCAGGATGTAAAGGACTGCAAATAGAGATTATTACAAAAGAATTAATAAAACATACAAAAATGGAAGTAGGAGACATTATAGTAGGATAGTTTAAACTTAATTTATAATTGACTCTTATACAATTTTATAGTACAATCATAACATATCTTTAAATATTTTATTTTACTTAGGAGGTCTATATGTCTGTTGAAAGATATAGATGCACAGTTTGTTCTTATGTTTATGATCCTGCAGTTGGGGATATTGAAAATAATGTTGTTCCAGGTACTGAGTTTAAAGACTTAGATTCTGAATGGGTCTGTCCATTATGTAATGCTAGTAAAGATCATTTTGAAAAAATGGAATCATAAAATTTAAAAATGGGGAAATCAGATTAAAATTTGATTTCCCCATTTGATAAAATATTTAAAATTTTGTCATTTCCCAAGAAAGTGAATTTACTTTCTCTATAACTTTTTCATGACACATTTCTGGATTAATTGTTTCACCATGTGAAATCGTTATTATCGCCATTGCCATGGCATATTTAATTGTTTCTTCCACGGTAAAATTATTATAATAACTATATCCAAGACCTGCTACAAAAGAATCTCCTGCTCCTGTTACATTTTTAACCTCAACATTGGATACTTTTAATTTTCCAGATTCTTGTCCATTTGTATAATATATTCCATCTTGGTCTAAACTTATAAATACATTTTTTACACCTAAATTTAAAAAATATTCTCCTGATTTTTTTAAATCCTCATCTGTATTTATCTTAATTCCAGACATAATTTCTGCTTCATGTCTATTGGGCTTAATGGTATGAAAATGTTTTACTAGATGTTTTACTCCTACTGCTTTGGTTGTTGAAATTGGATCTAAAATAAATTTAGTCTTTCCCGAAAATTTATTCAACATATATTCTAAATTTTTAGGATCATCTGCATCTACAAAAGTATATTCTGCTCCTTCAAATAAACTAGATTTCGTATCTATAAATTCTGTTGTCATTCCATCTATAAGTCTCATATCTGCAACTGCTGAAACCATATCTCCACTTTCATTTAATACAGCCATATAAGTAGGTGTTGATTTTCCATCTACAATCATAGAATTATCCATATCATAACCGATTTCTTTAGAATGTGAAATAATCGATCTTCCAATCTCATCATTTCCTAAAATTGATATAAATTTAACATTTGCCCCCACTCTCGCCATATTCTCGGCAATATTTCTTGATACTCCTCCAAAAGATATTTTTACCTTTCCAGGTATTGAATCAGAGCATCTATAGGCACTTCCACAAAATCCAAAAATATCAACTACTGACATTCCAAAAACAAGTATATACGGTTTATTCATTTTTTCCTCCATAATTTTTTAAAACTTTTTAAATTATAACATATTTTTTGTACTTTTAAAATATAAATTATTATAATTTAACAAAATAATAAATAATAAAAAATAACACCAATAAGACTTTATTGCTGCTATCTTTTTTATTATTTTAATACTATTTATAAATTATTATTAATATTTTTTAACGAGTTTATAAAAAAATCAGGATATTTATTATAAACATGATCAAAACTATTTCTAAAATTATCAATATGAAGTATTTTTAAAGATTCTACAACACTATAATCATTATTTTTTATAGTATTTATAATTCTAATATGTTGTTCCAATGTGAAAGAAATACTTGCTTTCTCAACAATCTCTAAAACTCTGAATCTTTCATAATGTGTTCCTATAAATAATAATGTTTCCCAAACATTTTTTCTTCCAACATATTCAAAAATATTTTCATGAAAAAGATTATCCAAATAAAAAAATTCTAATAAATTATCTGTATTTAATTCAAAATCAAGAAGTTTTTTCATTAAAGCATAATTTTCATTTAATTTTTCTAATATTGCTTCTTTTTTTTCTTTTTTTTCTAAGACTAATTTCATAACCTCATTTTCCAATATTTTTCTCATAAAAAGAGTATCATCAACCAAATTTAAATCAATCAAAGAAACTCTTGTTCCTTTTTGTGGAAAAATCTCTATTAAACTTTCTTTTTCAAGTTTAACTAATGCTTCTCTTATTGGAGAACGACTGGTTTTAAATATTTCTTGCAATTCAGTTTCACTAATTTTTTCACCTGGTTTTAAATATAAACTCATTATATTTGTTTTTAAAACTCTATAAATATAATTTTTATTATTCTCATACTCATGTTTTTCAATTATTCTAAGTTCCATTGTTTTTTCCTCTTAAATTATATATTTTTTCATCTCTTATTTTATCATTATACCATATTTTATAAAATTATGTCTAATCAATATTTGTATTTACATCCCAGCAATTTACCTACTATATAAACGCATTTAGTTCTATTTTAAAAAAAATTGACATAATCCGAACAATATAATGTAATTACACTAGTCGACGACATATAATAAAATAGGAGGTATTTCATGAAATTTTTAACTGTTCTAATCTTAATTTTTTCCTTTCAACTCCCTATATTTTCGAACTCTTCCAATGACTACAAGGTTGATGTTGTTATCATCGGAGCTGGAGGAGCTGGTTTAAGTGCAGCAATAGAAGCCCATGACTTAGGAGCAAGTGTATTGATTGTAGAAAAAATGTCCTTCGTAGGAGGAAATACATTAAGATCCAAAGGGGGGCTCAATGCTTCTGAGACTTCCGTTCAAAAATCAAAAAATATAAAGGATAGTATTCTAGATTTTTATAACGATACTATGAAAGGAGGAAAAAACATAAATAACCCTGAGTTAGTTGATTATTTAACTAAAAATTCAGCGGAAACAATCGATTGGTTAACAAATATTGGAATGGATGTACAGGACGTTGGTTTAGGAGCAGGTGCAATAAATCCCCGTATGCATAGACCCGCTGGTGGTCCAAGTATTGGTGGAATTTTGGTAAAAACCTTGTTCGAAAATATTAAAAAAAGAAAAATACCAGTTTTTTATAATACTACAGCAACAAAACTATTACAAAACAACGGTGAAGTTGTAGGAATTCAAGCAATTAATACTAAAAATGACTCTTCACCAATTAACATAAGAGCTAAATCAGTAATAATCGCTACTGGAGGTTTTGCCGCTAATGAAGAAATGTACTCTAAATATAGAAAAGACTTAAAAGGATTTATCAGCACTAATCATCCTGGAGCAGATGGAAGCGGTATTTTATTAGCACAAGACGTTGGATCAGCAACTGTAGATATGGAACAGATTCAAACTAACCCAACTGTTGAACAAAAAAGAAAAGAAGTGATTTCTGAATCCATAAGAGGGAATGGTGCTATATTTATAAATAATAAAGGATTAAGATTTGTAAATGAAATGGAAACACGTGATAAATTATCTAATGAAATTTTAAAACAACCTGAGAAATTTAGTTATTTAATTTTTGATGAATCTCTTAGAAATAGAATGAAAGCAGTGGAAGAAATGGAAAAAATTGGTATTTTAATCACTGCTAAAGATCTAGATGAATTAGGGAAAAAATTAAGTATAGAACCTAACACATTAGCTAAAACAATTTCTACTTGGAATTTTCATATAAAGAATAAAAGTGATATTGATTTTAATAGAACTACTGGAATTAATTTTCCTATTGAAAAAGCTCCTTTTTATGCTATTCCAGTAGCTCCTGGCGTACACCATACCATGGGTGGTATTAAAATAAATTCAAAAACAGAAGTTATAGACGAAAATAATAATATCATAAAAAATTTATATGCCGCTGGTGAGGTAACCGGTGGAGTTCATGGTGCTAATAGATTAGGTGGAAATGCAGTGGCAGATATAATAATTTTTGGAAGACAAGCTGGTATTCAATCAGTTAATAATATTCCTAAAAAACAATTAATTTCTAAAAATAATTCTATAATAATTGAAGAGAAAGAAGCCCTTGAAATAAATAAAAATTTAAAACCAAAATATAAAAATGGAAAATATGTCACATCAGGAAATGGACATTATGGAAAAGTAAGATTAGAAATTATTGTAGAAGATGGGTTTATAAAAAATATTATTCCACTAGAAAATAATGAAACAGAAGTAATTTTTCATGCTGTAAAAAAAGAAATAATTCCTAAAATTATATACAACCAAGATGTTAAAGGCATCGATTATATAGCAGGAGCTACTGTTTCAAGTAGAGCCGTTCTTTCAGGAGTTAATAAATTTATAAAAAAATCAATTCAAAAATAAAATTTTTATTTCTAAAATAACTATAAAGAGCAAATCATCAATTTGATTTTGCTCTTTTTTATTTTTAACTTAATTAATAATTAGTTCATTTTTATAGCTTTAAGTTCATATTTTTTTTATTTTCAACTATTTTTAAAACAAAAAAAACTTGACAACAATAAAAAAATATATTATAAATATATTAACGACTAGTCGACAAGAAATTTTAGGAGGAATTATGGGTGTTTTAAATGGTGTTCGTGTTTTAGATTTAACAAGAGTTTTAGCTGGCCCTTATTGTGGAATGCTTTTAGCTGATATGGGAGCTGAAATAATTAAAATTGAAGTTCCAGGGAAAGGTGATGATAGTAGAAGTTTTGCTCCATTTATCAATGGTGAAAGTGCTTATTATATGAATCTTAATAGAAATAAGAAAGGAATGACTTTAAACCTTAAAACTGAAGAAGGGAAAAAAATATTTTTTAAATTATTAGAAAAATCAGATATTATTCTAGAAAATTTTAGACCAGGAACAATGGAAAAATTAGGTTTAGGCTATGAAGAGCTAAAAAAAATAAACCCTGGCATTGTATATGGTTGTGTTTCGGGATTTGGTCATACAGGTCCATATAGAGAACGAGCAGGCTATGATATTATAGGGCAAGCTATGGGTGGACTTATGAGTACTACTGGTTGGCCTGGAGGAGGAGCAACTAGAACTGGTACTGCTATGGCTGATGTTTTAGCTGGTCTTTCTGTTTCAATAGGTGTTTTAGGAGCTTATGTTCATAAATTAAAGACAGGAGTAGGACAAAAAGTTGATGTAGCTCTTGTTGATTCAGTTATTTCATCTCTTGAAATAATAACTCAAATATATTTAACAACTGGTAAAAATCCAGAAAAAATTGGAAATAGATATGAATCTGTTTATCCATATGATTCTTTTAAAGCAAAAGATGGAAGTTTAGTTATTGGGTGTGGAAATGATAAATTATTTAAACTTTTAGCAAATTGTATGAATAAAATCGAATTAATTAACGATGAAAAATTTATCATTAATTCTAAAAGAGTAGAAAATCATGCTCTATTAAAACCTATTATAGAAGAATGGTTAAAGGATAAAACTATAGATGACACTGTAAGCTTACTTTTAGAAAAAGGAATCCCTGCAGCACCTATAAATACTATTGATAGAATAGTTAAAGACCCACAAGTAATTGCTAGAGAAATGTTTGTAGAAATAGAGCATCCCATAGCTGGTAAAATGAAAATAACTGGAAATCATCTTAAATTTAGTGCAACACCTTCTGAAATAAAAACTCCTGCACCAGTATTAGGACAACATACAGAAGAAATTTGTAAAAATATTTTAAATTTAACAGATGAAGAAATAAAAATATTAAAAGATAACAATACATTTTAATAGTATATATATTAGATAAAGGAGATAAAATGTACCCAAAAAAAATTCAAATAATTGAAATAGGACCTAGAGATGGTTTTCAAAATGTTAAAGATTTTATTCCTACAGATGAAAAAATAAAAATAATTCAAGGCATAATAGAATCCGGTGCCAATAGAATTCAACTTACTTCTTTTGTATCCCCAAAACATATTGAGCAAATGAAAGATGCAAAAATTATAATAAAACATTTTTTAGAAAAATATAAAGATAAAAGATTTTATGCCTTAACACCTAATTATTACGGTGCTAAAAGAGCATATGAATCTGGTCTTCGTGAAATAACTTATGTAATTTCTGTTTCAGAAGGACACAATAAAGCCAATGTAAATAGAACATTAGATGAATCTTTTGCTGAACTTGAAAAAATAATAAATGATTTCCCTGAAATTTTAGTTAACCTTGATGCTGCCACAGTTTTTGGTTGTCCTTTTGATGGAATAGTAACTTTAGAACAAGTAGTTAATTATGTGGAAAGAGCAAGAAAACTAGGAGTCAAGATTGTTAACCTATGTGATACTATTGGAGTCGCTAATCCTATTCAAGTAAAAGAAATTATAACTACATTATTGGAAAAATTCCCTGAAATAGAATTTCATATTCATATTCATGATACTAGAAATATGGGAATGGTTAATTCTCTTACTGCCATTGAATACGGAATTACAAATGTTCAAGCATCTATCGCAGGAATGGGGGGGTGTCCTTTTGCACCAGGTGCTTCAGGTAATCTGTCCACTGAAGATTTTATTTATATGTTAGAAAAAATGAATATAGAAACCAATATTAACTTTGAAAAATTATTAGAAATTGCTAAATATGCTAAGAAAACTATAAATGGAACTTATAGTGGTCATCATATAAATATTGATACTAAATTGTCTTGTTTCTAATCCTTGGAGGTTTAAGATGAAAATAGTTGTTTTAGATGGTTATACTTTAAATCCAGGAGATTTATCATGGGAAAAACTAAATAGTTTTGGAGAAGTTAAAATCTATGATCGAACTCCTGATAATTTAATAATAAATAGAATAGGTGATTCAGAAATTGTAATAGTTAATAAAACAAAAATAACAAAAGAAATTATAGATAATTGTCCAAATATAAAGTATATAGGTATATTAGCTGCTGGATATGATAATGTTGATATAAGCTATGCCAAAATAAAAAATATAACAGTTACAACTACTCCTGGTTATAGTAGAAAGTCTGTAGTGCAATTAGTTTTTGCATTAATTCTTGAAATTGCTCACCATGCTTGGGAACATAATCTTGCAGTAAAAAATGGTCAATGGAAAGAAAAAGGTGATTTTTGTTTCTGGAATTATCCGCTTATGGAATTAGAAGGAAAAACTCTTGGAATAATAGGAGCTGGAAAAATAGGTATGGAAAATATCCCTATTGCTAAATCTTTCGGTATGAATGTTTTAGTTTTTGATAATTATAAAAATGAAAAAGTTATAGAATTAGGTGGAAAATATGTGGAATTGGATAGTCTTTTTAAAGATTCAGATATTATAACTTTACATTGCCCTCTTTTTGAATCAAACAAAGAATTTATTAATAAAAATTCAATAGCTAAAATGAAAGATGGTGTAATTTTAATTAATACTTCTAGAGGTGGATTAATTAAAGAAGAAGATGTTGCTCATGCTTTGAATTCAGATAAAATTGGATATTTTGCTGCTGATGTAGTTTCTAAAGAACCAATTGAAGAATCAACTCCATTATTCAATGCTAAAAATTGTATTTTGACTCCCCATATTGCATGGGCTCCAAAAGAATCTAGAGAACGTTTAATGAATATAGCTATAGAAAATATTCAGGGATTTTTAGAAGGTAATATAATAAATAATATAAAATAAGGAGATTTTTATGAAAATTAAAAACTTTGATCATATTGTTATTACTACATTAAATCTTGAAGAATGCTTACATTTTTATGTTGATATTTTAGGTATGGAATTAGATGATTCTAATAACCGTTATGCTGTTAAATTTGGTAATCAAAAGATAAATATTCATCGTGGAAAAGCGGAATTTCTTCCTGCTGCTGGAAATGTAACTGTGGGAAGTGCAGATATTTGTCTAATTGCAGAAGGTAATATAGATTCAATTTATGAAGAGCTTATGAATAAAAATGTTGAAATTGAGTTGGGAATAGTTCCCAGAACTGGTGCTATGGGGAAAATAGATAGTATTTATTTAAGAGACCCTGATAAAAATTTAGTGGAGATAAGTGTATATCAAAAATAAAAAATAGGAGGAAATAATATGTCATATGTTGAAATTTTTTTTGAAAAATTACATGCTGTTCCAGAAAGAGGATTCGAAGAGTTTAAAACTTCTAAAATTTTAGCGGAAGAACTTAAAAATTTAGGATATGAAGTATTCGAAAATGTTGGAAAAACTGGTGTTTTAGGGATTCTTGATTCAAAAAAAGAAGGTCCTACTCTTGCCCTTCGTGCAGATATGGACGCCTTAGAATTTATTGTTGATGGAGAAGTAAAAAATATTCATGCTTGTGGCCATGATTCTCATTGTGCAATAGTTTTAGCCACTGCAAAAAATTGTAAAGAACTGGGTATTAAAAAAGGTAAATTAAAAATTATATTTCAACCTGCTGAGGAATTAACTGGTGGAGCCCTTGAGATGATGAAAGATAAGAGATTGGGAAAAATAGATGAAATTGTAGGTTGTCATATAAGACCAGTTGAAGATATGAAATTAGGAGAAGCTTCAGAAGCAGTTTTCCATAGTGCAACTGTTCAAATGAGATATAAAATAACTGGTCTTTCATCTCATGGTGCTAGACCTCACCTAGGTATAAGTGCTCTAGATGCTGCTGTTATTGCAACAAATGCTGTTAATGCTATAAGAATTAATCCTGCTATTCCACATTCTATAAAAGTTACCAATATTTCTGTTGAAGGAAGAACGTATAATAAAATTCCTTCCGAAGCAACTTTAGCACTAGATTTAAGAGCTGAAACTAATTCCATTATCGAAGAAATAAAAGAAAAAGTTAAAAATGCTGTTTTATACGCAGTTAGATCAATAGGGGCTAATGCAGAACTTATCTCTTTTGGTGAAGTTATTGCTGCTGAATATGATGAGGAAATTATAGAAAGTTGTAGAGAAGCTATTATAAAAGTTTTAGGAAAGAGCTTTGGAAAACTATATAATTATGGTGGTGAAGATTTCCATTACTTTAAAAGAGATTTAAATTGTAAAGCATCATATATTGGAATTGGGGCAGAAGCTTATCCAGGACTGCATCATGAAAAAATGTCTTTTAAAAAGGAAGCACTTGAAATAGGTGAAAAAATAATGACAGAAATTGTTAATATCCGACTTGGACTAGGTGAGAAATGATGCCTAATGAAAAAAATAAAAAATATTTAAATTTATTTTTAAATTTTGTAGAAAAAATTGGTAATATGTTACCTCATCCTGTTGTACTTTTTCTATTTTTAGCTATAACAACTATAATTTTATCCAGTGTATTAAGTTTTTTTAACCTTAATGTTACATATGTAGGATTTAATAGAAGTACTAAAGTTATAGAAGAAATGACAGTGCACGTAAAAAGCCTTTTAAATCCTGAGGGAATTCTCTATTTGTTTTCATCTTTTGTAAAAAATTATATTAATTACGCTCCCTTAGGATTATTATTAGTTACAATAGTTGGTATTGGTATTGTTGAGGAAAGCGGTCTTTTAGAAGTTATTATAAAAAAAATAATAAAAGCAACTGATGTTAAATTCATAACTGTTGTTTTAGTTTTTTTAGGTGTTATGTCCAATGTGGCTTCAGATGCTTTAGGTTATTTAGTTCTAATTCCAATAGGTGCTAAAATTTTCCAAGCCATGGGTAGACACCCTCTAGCTGGATTTGCAGCTACTTTTTCTGGAGTATCTGGTGGATTTGCTGCTAATCTATTATTAGGTCCTGGGGATGCACTAGTTTCTGGAATTAGTACAGAAGCTATAAAAATTTTAAACCCTTCCTTGCAAGTTTTACCCACTGCAAATTGGTATTTTATGATAGCATCTACATTCTTAATAACATTTGTAGGTACTTTTGTAACTGAAAAAATTGTAGAACCAAGATTAGGTAAATATCATGATAGTGAAGAGAATGGTGTAGAAAAAACTTTAAACTTAGATGAATCTATTTCTTCTCATGATCAAAAAGCACTTTTCTATGCTAGTATTTCGTTATTTTTATTCATTATTTTATTGTGTTATTTGAGTTTTCCTAAAAACGCAATACTAAGGGTAAATGGAAAACTAGATTTTTTTCTTTCCAATGGCTTAGTTCCCACAATGATGTTATTTTTTATGATTCCTGGAACTGTTTTTGGAATTATAAATAAAAAAATTTCAAATACTAATGATATAGCTGCAATGATGATAAAATCATTAAGTGGTGTAGGAGGATTTTTAGCTTTGGCTCTTTTTGCTGCTCAATTTATCTCTTATTTTAATTATACTAATCTAGGAATTATTCTTGCAGTAAAAGGAGCTAATCTTTTAAAATCTTTAAATATTATTGGGATTCCATTAATTATATTATTTGTTTTATTAACTTGTTTTATTAATTTATTTATGGGATCTGCTTCTGCTAAATGGTCAATTATGGCACCAGTTTTCATTCCAATGTTTTATCAGCTAGGTTATTCTCCTGAATTTACACAACTTATTTTTAGAATAGGAGATTCCACTACAAATGTTATTTCTCCTCTTATGTCTTATTTTGCAGTAATTTTAATTTTTTTACAAAAATACAATAAAAAATCAGGAATCGGCAATTTAATTTCCCTTATGTTGCCTTACTCTATAGCTATATTATTTTCATGGCTTATCATGTTAATAATTTGGTTTATTTTCAATCTTCCAATTGGTCCAGGAAGTACTTTATTTATTTAAAAGAAATTATGGAGGTTTCTTATGTTAGATCTATTATTTTATAATGGAAAAATT
This sequence comes from uncultured Fusobacteriaceae bacterium, assembly GCA_947072665.1. GTDB lineage: Bacteria > Fusobacteriota > Fusobacteriia > Fusobacteriales > Fusobacteriaceae > JAGNZR01. The sequence continues at coordinate 11,401 of CAMTIW010000024.1, forward strand.
GTCACATTAAATAAAAAAAATGAAATTTTTACATCAATTGGAATGTCGAAAGGAAAAATTCTTCACTTAGGAAAAGATGATGATATATTTTCTGTTTCGTCTAAAAAGAAAATAGACTTAAAAGGAAAAACTCTCATTCCAGGATTTAATGATACTCATATTCATATGCTTAATTTAGCATTAGTTAGCTCTACTTTTCAAATGAAAACAATTAATTCAATAGAAAACTTAATTTATCTTAGCAAAAAAGAATTAGATAAAAAAAAATATTCAATATCCAATTGGCTATTTGGAAGAGGATGGAATCAAGAGATTTTTAAAGAAAAAAGATTTTTAGAAAAAAAAGATTTAGACAAAATCTCGACTACTATACCTATATTTTACATTAGAGTTTGTGGGCATATTGCAACCGCCAATAGCTTAGCTTTATCTAAAATATTAACTCTAGAAAAATCAAAACATCTACTTCAGTACATAGATATAAGTACAGGTATTTTAAAAGAAACTGCAGTAAAATTATGTTATGATGCCATGGATAAACCTTCTCAAGAACAAGTTGAAGAGCTTATAAAAATTGGACAAAATGAACTATTAAAATATGGTGTAACATCTATTGGAAGTGATGACTTACTTTCTCTTCCTGGAAAAGATAGAAAGTTAATTTTTTCAGCATATAGAAATTTAGTTTTAAAAAAAGAACTTAAAATAAGGGTTTCTGAGCAAAGTGTTCTACAAAATATTGATGAGTTAAAAGAATTCTTAAAAGAGAATGGAAATACAAAAGATGATACTTGGTTTAGAACTAATATATTAAAAATACTTCAAGATGGTTCTTTGGGAGCTAGAACTGCAAGTTTAATCGAGGGGTATTCCGATGATTTAAATAATTATGGCTTAAAAATTCATAATGAAGAAGAATTATATGAACTTATGAAATTAGCTCATATTTCTGGATTACAAATTGCCATTCATTGTATTGGTGATGAATCGGCTAAAACCATTATTAATCTTTTAATTAAAATAAATTCTTTATATCCAAGAAAAGATGTGAGACATGGTATTGTTCATGCACAAATTTTAAACGAAGATATTTTAAAAAAAATGAACGAAAATTCTATAATGGCTTATATTCAACCAATTTTCATTGATTCTGATATGGATATAATTTATGAAAGAATAGGTAAAGAGAGAAGTCAATATTCCTATATTTGGAACACAATGAAAAAAAGAGGAATAAAGATTTTAGGTGGTTCTGATGCTCCAGTTGTAAGTCATAATATTATGGAAAATATTCATTGTGCCATAACTAGAAATAAAGTTAGTGAAAAAAACTCTTCTCCTTTTTTAGAAAATGAAAAATTAAGTGTGTTAGACTCTGTCAAATTATTTACATCTGAAGCAGCCTATAGTACCTTTGAAGAAAATAAAAAAGGAACACTAGAACTAGGCAAGTTTGCCGATATGATAATATTATCTGAGGATATTTTCTCTATTCCTATCAATAAAATAAAAAATACCTCTATCCTTAAAACTATTGTAAATGGAGAGATAGTTTTTACTAATAAATAAAATATGAAATTGGAGGTTACAGATGGAAATTGTATATGGCATTAAAAATTTTATTTGGGGAATACCATTAATTATGTTAATACTGGGAACAGGAGTACTATTTTCTATTCTAACAAAAGGATTTCAATTCAGATATTTATGGTTAATTATAAAAACTACATTCTCAAAAGATAAGTTTGCAAAAGGATCAAATATTTTAACACCATCACAAGCAATTTCAATTGCTATTGGTGCTGCTGTAGGAGTCGGTAATATTGGTGGTGTTGCTACTGCTATTGCCATTGGAGGACCTGGAGCTTTATTTTGGTTATGGCTTGCATCTTTAATGGGGATGATAATAAAAATGGCGGAAGTTACATTAGCTGTTTATTATAGAAAAACAGACGAGAATGGTGAAAAATATGGTGGACCTACATACTATATTGAAAGAGGGCTCGGTGAAGATTTAGGCTTTAAATTTTGGAAGCCTATCGCTATCCTTTTTGCATTAGGTTTTAGTATTACAGCATTTATAACTGTAGGTAATTATAATACGGCTGATGCTATTGCATCCACTTTTAATATCCCAATTTTAATTCCTTCAGCTATTTATGCTTGCACTGTTTTAATTTTCACTATTCGTGGAATATCAGGCTTAGGAAAAATAGCATCTAAATTAGTTCCATTTATGTGTATTTTCTATGTTACTGTTGGTTTAATTATTATTATACAGAATATAAATATTCTTCCTAACGTTCTAGCAAGTGTTTTCAATAATGCTTTTTCTGGAACTTCTGCTGTCGGAGGCTTTGCTGGAGTAGCAATGGCACAATCTATTCGTATTGGTTTTGCAAGAGCCGTCTATTCCAATGAAGCAGGATGGGGAACTTCTCCTATGATTCATTCAACTGGTAATACTTCACATCCAATAAGACAAGGAATGTTAGGAGCTTTTGAAGTTTTTGCTGATACAATGATTGTTTGTTCTATCACAGCTCTTGTAATACTTGTCACTGGTAAATGGACAAGTGGAGTTACGGGATCAGCTCTAACTTTAAATGCATTTGAAACATTACTTGGAAAAAATGGTAGAATTTTTTTATCTGGATGCATATTTTTATTAGGAGTCACTACGGCAAGTGGTTGGTATTCTTATTTTGAAATTTTATTAAGATATTTCCTTCCCGAAAACTCAAAATTTAAAAATTTCATTTTAAAATACTTCAAATATTTTAATCCACTTCCGGGATTCTTTATGGTTTTATATATTGTTATTGCAGGTAGACCAAGTTCTGATATTTGGGTTTTTGCCGATATAGCGACTGGATTTCCTACTTTTATTAACGTAGGTGTAGTTTTACTCTTATCTTCCAAATTTTTAGCATTGTTTAAAGATTATAAAGCAAGATATATGAATATTGGAACCTTAGACCCTGACTTTGATATTTTTTACGAAGATAAATTAAAAAAAAATAATATTCTTGAAAAAAATAAAATCTTATAATTTTTATTTTAATTAAAATTTTATTTATAAAAATTTAAATTTTGGGGGATTTATGACGTTAACAGAAAAAATTTTAGCAAGAGCTGCTAAATTAGAAAAAGTAAGTGCGGGGGAGATAATTTGGGTTGATGTAGATCAAGCCATGATGGACGATATTCTAGGACCTAGAATGGAAATTGCAGAAAAAATGAAAGAATTAAATTTAAAAATTTGGAATCCTGATAAGGTTACAATTATTTCAGACCACTACACTCCCCCAGCAAATGCTCAACAAGCAAATATTGTTAAATTCACAAGGGATTGGGCTAAAGAATATGGTGTTAAACACTATTATGAATTTGCTGGTCCTTGTCATCAAGTTATGGTTGAAAAAATGAGAGTTTTACCTGGTGAAATTATAGTTGGAACTGATAGTCACACTTGTACATATGGAGCATTAGGAGCTTTTTCCACAGGAATTGGTTCCACTGAAATGCTTGGTGTTTTAGCCACAGGACAAATATGGTTAAAGGTTCCTGAAACAATAAAGATTAATTTTATAGGAAAAATGAAAAAAGGTATTATGGCTAAAGATTTAGTTCTAGCAGCAATTGGAAAAATAGGACATGCTGGTGCAACGTATAAAGCTCTTGAATTTTCAGGAGATGCCCTAGAAACTTTAATGATGGATGAACGATTATGTATCACAAATATGGCTGTTGAAGCTGGTGCTAAAAATGGAATTATGAAATATGATAATATAACTAAAGAATATCTAAAAAATTTAAATTTAGAAATCAATGAAGCTGAAATATCATCTTTAACAAAAGATAATGAAGGGAATTTCTGTGAAATATTGACAATTGATGTTGAACATTTAGAACCACTTTGTTCTTGCCCTCATGAAGTAGATAATGTAACTGAAATTAAAAATATTACTGGTATCAAAATTGACCAAGCCTATATTGGTTCATGTACTGGAGGACGATATAATGATTTAAAAGTTGCAGCAGAATTTATAAAAGGAAAAAAAATTGCTGAAGGTGTAAGACTTTTAATCTCTCCTGCTTCAAAAGAAATCTGGGATAGATGTGCTAAAGATGGTATTCTTCAAATTTTATCTGAAGCTGGTGCAACAGTTTTAGCTTCAAGTTGTGGAGCATGTCTTGGGATTCATTCTGGTGCTCTTGGAGAAGATGAAGTTTGTATATCTTCTCCAAATAGAAATTTTATTGGAAGAATGGGAAGTAAAAAGAGTTCTGTATACTTAGCTTCTCCACTCTCTGTTATAGCTTCAGCTCTTGTAGGAGAAATTGTAGATCCCAGAAAATTTATGGAAGGAGGGCTTGTATGAAAAACATTAAAGGAAGAAGTTTAAAATATGGTGATAACATAAATACTGATATCATTTCTCCTCCTGCATACATGGAATTATCTATAAAAGAAGCCAGTAAATATACCATGAGTCCTATTGATATAAATTTCTCTAAGGTTTGTGCACCTACCGATATTTTTGTTGCTGAAAAAAATTTAGGTTCAGGTTCTAGTAGGGAAACAGCTCCGCTTATGCTAAAAGAACTAGGTATAAAAACTATCATTGCAAAATCTTTTGCAAGAATATTTTATAGAAATTGTATTAATCTCGGAATTCTGGCTATTCAATGTGAAGAGACAGATAAAATAGATATGTTTGATATTATAGAAATAGATTATTTAAATGGAATTATTTTTAATATAAATAAAAATGAGCAATATATTTGTGAAAAAATACCAAAGCATATAATGGAGTTTGTAGAAAAAGATGGATTGATAAATTATTTAAAAGAAAATTTGAAGTAGATTTTGAGGAGGATTTAAATGAGTTATTCTAATTTAGAAAGAGAGTCAATTGAGATTAAATGTTCCATCGTTAGAGGTGGAACTAGTAAAGGAATATTTATAATGGAAAATGAACTTCCACAAAATCAAGAGTTAAGAGATAAAATTATTTTATCCATATTTGGAAGCCCTGATCTTAGACAAATTGATGGTTTAGGTGGAGCTGATACGCTGACTAGTAAACTAGCAATAATAGGTCCTTCAACTAGAAAAGATGCAGATATAGACTATACTTTTGGACAGGTTAGTTTTGTTGAAAGCTTCATTGACTATGGTGGAAATTGTGGTAATATTTCTTCTGGAGTTGGTGTATTTGCAGTAAATAACGGTTTAGTAAGAGTTACAGAACCAATAACTAAAGTAAAAGTACATTTAACAAACACAAAAAGAATTTTAGAGCTAGAAGTTCCTGTTAAAAATGGAAAAGCTTTGGTTAATGGAGATTATCAAATTGATGGTGTTCCAGGAAGTGGAGCAAAAATAACTCTGGATTGGTCAGATGTAGTAGGTGGACTAACAGGAAAACTACTTCCTACTGGAAATCCAAAAGACATTATCAATATAGAAAATGAAAGTTTTGAAGTTTCTATTGTAGATGCTGGAAATATAGTTATATTCATTGAGGCTGAAAAATTAGGTTTAGTTGGTACTGAAAGTGCTTCAGAAATAGATAATAATAAAGAGTTAATAGATAAAATAGAGAGAATAAGAGGAGAAATTTGTTATAAACTGGGGCTTGTAGATTCATGGGAAAAAGCATCTAAAGAAACGCCTTATCAACCTTTTTTCGCTATGGTAAGTAAATCAAAAGATTATAAAACTTTTAACGGAGTAGAAGTAGCAAAAGAAAATATTGATATAGTTTCTAGATTAGTTTTCATGTTAAAAATGCACAAAACATATCCTGTAACGGGAACTGTAGGAACAGGTGCAATAGCTAGAGTAAAAGGAAGTTTAGTTTATGATTTATTATCTGAAAGAGGAAAAAATGACGAAAAAATATACATAGGTCATCCAGGTGGTATTATTCCTGTGGAATCTCAAGCTGAATATATAGAAGATAATTGTAATATAACTCGTCTTGGAGTTTATAGAACAGCTAGAATTATTTTAGAAGGAAGGGTTTTTGTAAACTTAGAAAAATTATAGTAAAAAATTATGAATATCTTTTAATAAGGAGTTGAAAAATTATGGATTTTTTAGCAAGAAGGTCTATCAGAAAATATCTATCCAAGGATATTGAAGAAGAAAAATTAAAAGAAATTTTAAAAGCTGCTTTAGCTTCTCCTACTGGAAAAAATCTAAAGCCTTTCGAGTTAATCATAGTAAAAGATAAAGAAATGTTAAAACAAATGTCAATATCTAAAGAAACAAAAACTGCTTCAATGCTAGAACATGCAAACGTTGCTATTGTTGTTTTAGGAAATCCAGAAATTTCTCCTTTATGGAATGAAGACACATCAATTGTTTCTTTCACCATTCATTTAAAAGCTTTTGATTTAGGAATAGGAAGTTGTTGGGTGAATATGAAAGGACATTATTTTTCTAAAGAATTATCTTCTGAAGATTATATAAAAAATATGCTAAAAATACCTCAAAAGCTAAAAATAGTTTCTGTTATCTCATTGGGATATTCTGATGAAAATAAGGCTTCCTATAAAGAAAATGAACTTGATTTTTCAAAAATACATTTTGAAATTTATTGAAATTAAAAATCATTGTTTTAAAAGGAGAAATACCATGAAAGAAACTATTTATCATAATGGAAAAATTATTGTTTTTAATCATTATAATATACACTCTTTAGTAAAATAAAATACAATACAATATTTTATATTAATAGTATCTCGTCAATCCTTTATAATTAACTTATCCATAAGAGAACCTCTGTGATTGTTAGTATGATAACAATATCATGGAGGATTCTCTTTGATTTCTCCTTAAATTATAAAAATCTTGACTTTTAAGACGGTTGGTCGTATAATTTAAAAAAGTGATATTTTTAAAATTTTAAGGAGGGAAGAATGTTTATTTTTTTTAATTTATTAATTTTTATAGCGTCAATTTTTATTCTTTATATTTTACAAAAAAAATTTGTTAGTTTTTCTAAAAGAGTTTTTATTTCTCTTATAATGGCGGTTATTCTTGGAGGAATATTTCAGTATTTTTATGGATCTAATAGTGAAATAATAAAAACTTCAATGATATATATAAATATTGTGGGAGAAGGTTATGTAAGAATGCTAAAAATGATTGTTATGCCTCTAATTATGGTTTCAATTATTTCTTCCATTGTTAATCTCAAAGATGGAAAATCTCTAGGTAAAATGGGTGGTCTTATCATTAGTATTTTGGTTGGTACTTCTATCATTGCTGCACTTGTAGGTATTTTTATTGCACTTGGATTTGGACTAACAGCTGATGGGCTTCAATTAGGTGCTAAAGAAATTGCCCGTACTGCCTATGTAGAAAGTAAAGTTGCTGATATAAGTATTTCTTCATTCGTATCTAAATTTATAAAAATGATTCCTGATAATCCATTTTTAGATATGACTGGTGCTCGAGATCAATCTACTATATCTGTTGTATTTTTTTCTGGTTTTGTTGGAATAGCTGCTTTAGGTATAGCTCCTAAAAGACCTAAGTCTTTTGAAATTTTTAAAAATATAACTCTTGCTTTTCATGATATTGTCATGAGAGTTGTTACCCTTGTGTTAAGACTTACCCCTTATGGAGTTTTTGCTCTTATGCTAAAAGTTATTTCTACTTCTCATATAGATGAAATCTTAAAGCTTGGAACCTTTGTTATAGCTTCTTATGTTGCTTTAGCTATTATGTTTGTAATTCATTTATTATTAATAGGTGCAATGGGATTAAATCCTCTAAAATATCTACAAAAAGTTCTTCCGGTACTTTCATTTGCTTTTACATCTAGAACTAGTGCTGGAACAATCCCACTTAATGTTGAAACTCAAGTTGATAAATTAGGTGTTTCTCAAGGTATAGCAAATCTTTCAGAATCTTTTGGATCATCAATTGGACAAAATGGTTGTGCTGCAATTTATCCTGCTATGCTTGCTGTTATGGTTGCCCCAACTGTGGGTATTCCTATTACTCCTGCTTTTATTATTCAACTTGTTCTCGTTATTGCTATTAGTTCTTTTGGAGTAGCGGGAGTAGGAGGAGGTGCAACTTTTGCTGCTCTTATTGTTCTTTCTTCCATGAACTTACCAGTTGGAATTGTTGGACTTTTAATTGCTGTTGAACCTCTTGTTGATATGGGTAGAACTGCTCTTAATGTAAATGGTTCAATAACTACTGGAGTTATTAGTGCAAAAATTTTAAATCAAATTGATATTAAAACATTTTCTTCAGAGCCAATACCGGAAGAAATTGTATAAATTAAGGAGGTCTTTACTTATGAGTGATGAAAATAAATTAGTTGTTCTATGGACAAGTGGTGATCCAGAGGTTGCTTTTAAAATGGTTTTTATGTACACATTAAATTCAAAACTGAGAAATTGGTGGGATGATGTAGTCCTTATTGTTTGGGGTCCCTCCACTAAACTACTAAGTGAAAACATTGAAATACAAAATCATTTAAGAGTTATTAAAGAGTCAGGAATTGAAATTTTTGCTTGTCGTGCTTGTTCAGAGGAATATGGAGTTACTAATATTTTAGAGAATGATCTTAAATTAAATGTTATTTATATGGGGATTCCTCTAACAGAATACTTAAAAAGTAACGCAAAAATAATAACTTTTTAAATAAAAATACAAGGAGAAAAATGAAAAAAATTATTTTAATATTTATTACTTTATTTTTTTTTACATCCTATAGCAATGAAAGTAAAATAAAAACACAAACTTTAAATCTTTTTTTAGGAAGTGAACCTAAAACATTAGATCTTTCTATAAGTTCTGATAACTATGCTTTAGAAATCATTTCATTAATTAATGAGGGATTAGTTAATGTCAAAAACATTGATAATGAAGATACAGTAGTCCCTGCTGGTGCAGAATCATGGACAACTTCTAAAGATGGATTAGTATGGACTTTTAACTTAAGAAAAAACTCTTTATGGTCTGATGGAAAACCAGTTACAGCAAAGGATTATTATTATGGAATAACTAGAACACTTAATCCTAAAACAGCCGCATCTTATGCCTTTATTTTATATCCTATAAAAAATGCAAAAAATTACAACGAAGGGAAAATTCCAGTAGAAAATATTGGTATAAAAGTTATCGATGATTTTACTTTGGAAGTCATTCTAGAAAATCCAACACCATATTTTCTTGATTTAGCATATTTTAGAGCTATGTTTCCACAAAGAGAAGATTTTATTATGAAATATAATGATTCACACGGTTCTGAACACGATAAAATCATAGGTAATGGTCCTTATATTCTAAAGAAATGGGTTCATAATAACATGTTATCACTAGAAAAAAATAATAACTATTGGAACGAAAAAAACTTTAAACTTGATAAAATCAATTTTTTAATAGTTCCTGATGAGAATAGTCGAATGTCTTTATTACTTAATGGAACAATTGATATTGCAACTGTTTCTAAACCAGAATGGATGAACACCTTTGAAAAAAGTAATAAATTTAATTATTTAAACAATCCTTCTCTGGGAGTAAATTACAATACTTTTAATACTAAAAGTAGATATTTTAAAAATTTAAAAATAAGACAAGCAGTAGCTTTAGCTATTGATAGAAATGAATTAAACCAAATCATGTTTAATGGAACCTATCTTCCAGCATATGGTTGGGTTAGTAATGGTATACAAATCAATGGAAAAGAATATAGAACACTATTCCCTGGTCCATTGAAAGCCATTATCGATAAAAATATTGACCCAAAAGAATTATTTATCCAAGGTTTAAAAGAATTAAATGAAGACCCAGTTTTAGAGAAAGTAACTATAAGTTTTATTACTACTGGAACATCTCCATTTCATAAAAAATATAGTGAATTACTTCAAGGAATGTTAAAGAAAAAATTAGGAATTAATCTTAAAATAGAATTTTTGGAATGGCCTGTTTATCAGAAAAGAACCCAAGAAATGAATTATGAATTAGGAGGACAAGGTTCTATTGCCGATTACAACGATCCTAATTCATTCTTAGAAAGATGGACTTCTACTACTAATTTTATCCCTACAGGTTGGAGTAACAAAGAATATGACACTTTAATAGAATTAGCTAGAAAAACTAATAATAATGATGACCGATTAGAATATTTTAAAAGAGCAGAAACAATTTTAATTGCTGAAGATACAGTTATTGCTCCAACATTATATAGAATGAATAGCATATTTATTAAAAAGTCTTTAATAAATTATAATCCTCCTAAAATAGGACCATACAATTATGAAAATGTTTATTTAGATAATCTTTAAAAATAAAAATAGACTATGCAAAGAATCTCTTCTTTTATAGTCTATTTTTTAATCTTTTTATTTTGATAAGATTTCTATGATATAATAAGTAAAATATCAACTAGTTTTAAAGGAGTTAATGCTATGATAGAAAAATTAACAAAAGAATATTTGGATGATTTATTAGTAAGGTTAGCACACCACTCTTCAGCTATTGAGGGAAATACTATTACGTTGAACCAAACAGTTTCGATAATCTTAAATGATACAATTCCTGGTTCGATTAATAAAAGAGAGTTTTATGAAGTAGAAAATCATAAACAAGCATTTGAATATATTCAACATAATTTATTAAATAGTGAAAAACTATCACTAGGAGTTATTAAAGAAATAAATAAACTCTTATTAGATCATTTAGATTTCAATAGGGGGAATTTTAAGAATATATCTAACGCAATAGTAGGAGTAAAATTTGATACAACTGGTCCAGAACAGACACCAAATTTAATGTATCAATGGCTTACTAATTATAAATATTTAATAGAAAATGCTCAAAACAAAGAAGAAAAAATAAAGGTGATTTTAGAAAAACATATTGAGTTTGAAAGAATACACCCATTTAATGACGGAAACGGAAGAACTGGAAGAATGATAATACTATATTCATTATTAGAAAATAATCTACCACCAATAATAATTCCAAAAGAATTAAAGCCTAGATACATATTAGGATTAGCTGAACAAGATACAAATTTATTGTATGATTTGGTCCAACCGCTAATCGAAAAAGAAAAAGATAGAATGCAGAAATTTCAAAATAAAATTATCTAAAAATATATATTATCAATAATAAAGAGGTTGTCCTTATAAATTGATTTTTTGTAACCCTTATTTTGCTCATAAAAATTACCCGTTAAATATTATTATACAAAAAAGACTCTAAAAGATAGACTCACTTTTTTTATGTGTCCATCCTATAGGGTCCATTTTATTATAGCCTACTTTTTTTCTTTTCTAATTTCAATTATTTCGATAAAATTTCCATTAATTCTTTCTTATCAGCCATTCTACCTGAAAAAATAACTTTTTCATCAATAACTAAAGCAGGAGTCTTCATCACTCCATATCTAGCAATTTTAACAAAATCAACAATTTTTTCAATCTCATCTGTCTTCCCTAATTCTTTCAATACTTCCTTAATTAATGAAACTAATATATCACAATTTTTACAACATCCACCTAAAACTTTAATATTCATCATATCCCCCTATCCTAATTATTTTCTATCCTACATAAAGTTTATCACAAAAATCTTAACTTGACAATATTAGAAAAAAATAATATACTTAATTATGAACAATATTAGAAAAAAATAATATTCTTTAAAAGGAGAAAAATGGAAAAAGAATTAATAATATTAAAAGCATTGGCACACCCTATAAGATTAGCCATTGTCAAAGAATTAATAAATTGTGATAGCTCTTGTGTATGTAAACTTCAAGAAAAATTTTCAGAAAAACAATCTAATTTATCTCAACATCTAAAAATATTAAGAGACTCTGATATTTTAAGTACAGAAAAAATAGGCGGTTGGGTTTACTATAGTTTAAAGAATAGAAAGATTGTTGATATTATTAAAATTTTAAAGGAGAGTTAGTATGGAATTTATCACAAATTATTTATTAAAAATGGTGTGGCTCAATGAATGGTCTGGTTATTTAGTTGAAGAAATATTTAAAGTTCCACTAAATACAAAATTAGGAGGTGGACTCCAGTTTTTTATCTATGACACTATTAAAATATTTATTTTATTAGGGGTACTAATTTTTGGAATTTCATATATTCAAAGCTATTTTCCACCTGAAAGAACAAAAAAAATCTTAGGAAGATTTAAAGGAATTATAGGAAATACAATTGGTGCATTATTAGGGACTATCACTCCTTTTTGTTCATGTTCAAGTATTCCATTATTCATAGGATTTACTTCAGCCGGATTACCGATAGGAATAACTTTTTCTTTTTTAATATCTTCTCCATTAGTTGATTTAGCTTCATTTTTACTTCTAAGTTCATTTTTTGGATTTAAAATTGCAACACTCTATGTTGTTTTAGGGATAGTTCTTGCAGTTCTAGGAGGAGCTATCATAGATAAAATGAATATGACTAAATATGTAGACGAATCAATACTAAATTTAGAAAATGTAGACTTAGAAATAGAAAAAATGACAATAAAAAATAGAGTAAATTTCTCAATAGTGCAAGTAAAAGAAATCTTTTTTAGAGTTTGGAAAGCTATTTTAATTGGAGTAGGAATAGGTGCATTAATTCATAATGTAATACCTCAAAGTTTTATCGAGATTATTCTAGGAAAAAACAACCCTTTTGCAGTTATAATTGCTACAGTAATAGGAGTTCCTATGTATGCTGATATTTTTGGTACTTTACCTATAGCTGAGGCTCTTTATTTAAAAGGTGTTGGGCTAGGAACTGTCTTAGCTTTTATGATGTCAGTTACAGCACTATCTTTTCCTGCTTTAGTTATGTTAAGTCAAATAATAAAACCAAAGCTTTTAGTTCTTTATGTATCACTTGTAACAATAGGTATAATTATAATTGGTTATATCTTCAATTCAATAAGTATTTAACTTAAGAAAAATAAGAAACATTACAAAAATAAAAAAAGAGAGGAAAAATGATAAATAAAACAATAACACCACAAGAATTAATGAAAAATTTAACTAAATATTTCATAATAGATGTTAGAACTAAAGAACAATTTTTAACTGATCATATTGAAGAAGCAATTAATATTCCTCTATCTGAAATAAAGCAAAATATAGTTAATATTCCTAAAGAAAAATTAATTATAACCTATTGTAATGGCGGTACAAGTGGAGGTATTGCTGCTAAAATTCTTGAAGAAGAAAATTTTAATGTTTATAACTTAGAAGGTGGATTCTCTAACTATAAAAAAATGCCGTTATGATTAAACTCTAACGGTATTTAATTTATTGAAGCTGCTTCAAATTTTGTATAAACAATAAAAATTGATAAAATTATATTTATTTATTAAATTAAACGATTTTATGTTAAAATAGAACAGAGAAACAATTCTAAAGTAATATTTTTTAAGATTAAAAAATTATATAAATTTAGAAAATTTAAGAAACACAAAAACCCCTATTTAATACAATAGAGTTAGATTTATATAATTCTATTTTATGAAATGCTTTATCTAAAATGACCATTGATATACTGATGTTTAATTTCTTGATTAGTGCTTGTAGCATCAGGAAGAGTAAAACAAACATATTTATATACTTTTCAAGAGCAAGAATGAAATCGGGTTTATTGTTTTCAAGATTGTTCATAAGATCATTATAGACATCATTCAAAGATGCTTATAAATACATGGGTTTACCTCCACTTAAGATTTTATTTCTTTTGGTAAGTAAA
>CAMTIW010000025.1 GCA_947072665.1 uncultured Fusobacteriaceae bacterium
TCTTTGGAAATTTAAGACATTCCACTCTAATGCTTCATAAAAACGCCATTCTAATCCTTGTGCTAATTCATTTCCCATAAAATTAAGTTTTTTACCAGGATGTGCCATCATAAAAGCATTGTATAATCTAAGATTTTTAAATTTATCATCAATGACTCCAGGCATTTTATTTAGTAATGAATTTTTTCCATGTACAACCTCATCATGGGAAAGGGCAAGAATATAATTTTCAGAAAAACTATACATAAAAGAAAAAGTTAAAAGATTATGTTGATTAACTCTAAAAAAAGGATCTTGTTTCATATATTTCAGAGTATCATTCATCCATCCCATGCTCCATTTAAAAGAAAATCCTAAGCCACCTTGAGCAACTGGAGAAGTTACTAGAGGCCAAGTTGTAGAATCTTCAGCAAAAGTCATAATATTTGAAAATTCTTCTCTAATTATATGGTTAAGAGATTTTAGAAAAGAAACTCCTTCAAGATTTTCATCACCTCCATAAATATTTTTAACATCAAAGCCTTCATCTTTACCAAAATTTAAATATAAAATATTTGCTACTGCATCAATTCTTATTCCATCTATATGAAATTCTCGAAACCAATAAAGTGCATTGGATTTTAAAAAACTTAATACCTCATTTCTTGAAAAATCAAAATTACATGTACCCCATTGAGGATTTTCACCTAAACGTGAATCAGAATGTTCATATAAAGGTTTTCCATCAAATTTGTATAAACCGTGAGAATCTTTACAAAAATGTCCAGGAACCCAATCTAAAACTACACCTATTCCTTCTTTATGCATATGATTTATAAAATACATGAAATCCTCAGGAGTTCCATATCTAGATGTTGTGGAAAAATAACCAGTGATTTGATATCCCCAAGAAGCATCCAAAGGATATTCGTTAATAGGTAATAATTCAATATGAGTATAGTTCATAAATTTTACATATTCAGCTAATTTATGTGCGATTTCTTTGTAATTTAGAAAAGAACCATCATCTGATTTGTGCCAAGATCCAAGATGAACTTCATAAATATTAATAGGCATATTTAAACTTTCATTTTTATTACGAGATTTTAGCCATCTTTTATCAGCCCATGAAAATTTAGGAATTCCATGAACAATTGAAGCGGTATTTGGTCTTTCTTCAGAGTAAAAAGCATATGGATCAGACTTTAAATGAAGAGCTCCTTCATAATCTTTAATGGAAAATTTATATAATGTTCCTTTTTTTATTTTTTTTATTTGTAGTTCCCAAAGGCCTTCATTATTGATTTTTTTCATAACATGAGAACTTGAATTCCACATATTAAAATCACCAACAACACTTACTGATTTAGCATTAGGGGCCCAAATTCTAAAAATAGTACCGCTTCTATCTGGATGAGCTCCAAGATAGCCATAAACTTTTCTGTGTTCACCTCTATGAAATAAATATATATCAAGATTATTATCCATAAAATTTCACCTCCTAATTAAACTGAGAAAATTTATTCTTTTTTCTTAATTAGAGTATAGCTAAAAATATAAAAAAATGCTATATTTTTTTATATTAAATTTTAAAATAGTTCAAAAAGAATTAAAAATAATCAAAAAAGTTAAAAAATTAATGTTTTAACTTGGTATATATATACAAATAAAGATAAAAATAAATAAAATATATATATTGTAATTGACAAATTTAACAATGGGAGTATAATTATTCAAATGAAATATATATAAATAGGAGATTAATTGATGGATATCAATGTAGGACAAGTAATTCAGGATTTTCTAACTTTAATAGCAATTTTAAACCCCTTTGGGAACGTACCTTTATTTATGAGTATGACAGAATCATTGGATAAACCAGTAAGAAGAAAATTATTTAGAACAATAGCCATTGCAGGATTTTTTATTATGCTAATTTTTGGATTAGTGGGAGATTTCTTAATGGTTAATTTATATAAGATAGAGATGAAAGATTTACGAGTAGGTGGTGGACTTTTATTGTCGGGGCTTGCTTTTAAAAATTTATTATTTCCACCTAGAGTAAAAAAGAATAAAGAAACTAGTGTGGAAGAGGAGATAAAAAAAGGAGTAGTTCCCATGGCTTTTCCAATGATGGTTGGACCTGGAAGTTTAGCAGCCATGTTGATTATAAAGGCTCATAGTGGAATGGTATCAAGTAGTTTATCACTGGTTATAACTTTTGTAATAATAGGTCTTATTCTTTCAGTTGGAACATATATTGAGAAAGTTTTAGGAAAGTTGGTATTATTTATTTTATCTAGAGTAATGCAAGTATTTATAATGGCCATAGGAGTTAGAATTTTCTTTACTGGACTTTTTGAAATTATCAAAGCTTATAAATAAAAAAATAAAAGAAGGAATTCCTTCTTTTATTTTTTTAAATTTTAATAGTTTTACTAGCTAGCCATTTTTGTGCTCTTTCACTAACTAATGGGTATATTTGTTTCAGTACTTGTTTATGATAATTATTTATCCATTTTTTTTCTTCAACAGTTAGAATTGATAGTTCTAAAGAAGAAATATCAATTGGAACTAAAGTGAATGTTTTAAATTTATAAAATTGTCCATATTCTGTTTTTATATGTGGAACTACTGTAACAGTATTTTCATTTCTAATTCCATGGGAGTTTTCTGTATATATTCCAGGCTCAATAGTGATACACATTCCTTCTTTTAATTGAACAGTTCTATCTCTGAAATTAGGTGGTCCTTCATGAACATTAAGAACCTGTCCAACCCCATGTCCAGTTCCACAACGATAGTCAACACCTTCTCTCCAAAGATGAGTTCTACATATTATATCCAAATCAGAACCAGTACACCCATCTTTAAATATTAATGTGGAAAGAGCTATAATTCCTTTTAAAGTAATTGTGAAGTCGTGTCTCTCTTGTTCTGTTATATCTCCCAAAGCAAAAGTTCTAGTAGTATCAGTTGTACCATTTAAATATTGACCACCACTATCATTTAAAAGGAAATTTGATGTTTTAAGAGCAGAAAATTTATTTGCAGAAGGTGAGTAATGCATCATAGCAGCATTAGGACCATAGGCCATAATAGCGCCAAAACTTTCTTCTAAATATCCCTCTTGAAGAGAACGAAATTCTTTAATTTTTACAGCACATTCATATTCATTTATAGCAATATTATTTTTAAGAGTTTCAAAGAGCCAACCATAGAACTCAGCTTGGGCACAACCGTCTTTTATATAGGCTAAATGTGTATTTTCTATTTCTATTTTATTTTTACATGCCTTCATCATTAGAATAGGGTTAATTTCTATTTGTGGTGTTAAATTAGAATTATTCTTAACTGCTTCATATAAAGAATAATTTATTTCATTTTCGTCACATAAAATAATAGATTTTTCGTCTAAATTTTTCATATAAGAGAAAACATCTTTATATTCTTCTAGTATTATATTATTATTGTTTAGTATTGTCTCTATATTTTTATCTACTCTTTTTTTAGAAGTAAATAAAATAGCTTTTTCTTCTGAAATAAAAGCATAAGAGATAACTACTGGGTTGCAAGGGATATCCTGAGATCTTATATTAAAAAGCCAAGAAACAGCATCAGCTTTTCCAATTAAAAGAGAGTTAACTTTTTTCTTTTCTAGATTCTTTCTTAATTCTATAAGTTTTTCTTGTGGTGATTTTCCAGAATGCGATTCATTAAGATAAAAAACATCGGTATATATTTCTTCTGGTCTATCTTTCCAAATATCATTTCCATAATCTTTATTGCTTAAAATTCTAATATTTTTTTTAGAAAATTGTTTTTGCATATCTTTAACCAAAGCTAGAGAGAAAAGCTCACCATTAAAAGCTACTGTATAATTTTCAAGTAGTTCTTTTTCAAGATATTTAATGAATGAAGGACAATCGGGCTCAGAAGCTCTAAAAAGGATAATTTCACTGCCTAGAAGCTCTTTTTCAGCTTGAACATAATATCTTCCATCTACCCAAAGTCCACTCATTGAATCAGTTATAACAAGTGTTCCAACTGAGCCAGTGAATCCAGAAAGAAACTCTCTAGTTTTCCAATGTTGAGAAAAGTATTCACTCATATGAGGGTCTCCACTGGGAATAATGAAAGCTTGAATATTATCTTTTTTCATAAGTTCTCTAATTTTCATAATTTTTTCATTGATTTTCATATTATAACACCTTCCAATTTTTTGAAATATTCATAATTAACATATACTACAAATTTATGAAAAAACATTTTTTTAGTTTTAATTTTTAATTTATAAAGAAAAATAATTTTTGGTAATAAAAAAAGATGACTCCTATAAAATATAGAAATCATCTTTTTTTATTATTTAAAAGCTTAGTTTTCTTCTACAACGTAAACAGAAACTTTCTTTTTAGTTTTATCGAATCTTTCGAATTTAACTTTACCGTCAATTAAAGCGAAAAGAGTATGATCTTTTCCCATTCCCATGTTAGTTCCAGGCATGAATTGAGTTCCTCTTTGTCTTATTATGATGTTTCCAGCTACTACAACCTCACCATCATATTTTTTAACACCAAGGTACTTAGGGTTTGAATCTCTTCCGTTCTTTACAGAACCTTGTCCTTTTTTCTTAGCGAACAATTGTATATTTAAAGTAAATAACATTTATTTTTCCTCCTTCTCTACAAGCTTTAAGTATTTTGGATATTCCTTTGTTAATTCTCTTAACATAAGTCTCATGCTTTCTAATAAGATATTAATCTCACGATCTTTACCTTGCAAATCCATCTTTCTAAGATCAACTGACAAATTACCTTCTTGAACTTCAAATCTAGGAATTATTCCCAAAATTTCAGTGATTCCAGCAAGTGGAAATTGAAGATTAGTAGATATAGCGGCGCAGACAATGTCTTCACCATGATTTGCATATTCTGCATGCCCAGTAGCTTGATATCTCACAATACTACCGTTTTTTGTATAAATTTGAATAGTAGTCATATTCAGTAATCTAATTAAGCGTTTATAGCTGTAATTTTGATTTCAGTTAAAAGTTGTCTATGACCTTTTTTTCTATGGTATCCAGTTTTTGGCTTGTATTTGAAGTTAACAACTTTATCGCCCTTTACTTGAGCAAGAATAGTAACTGTAACTTTAGCACCTTCTACTAAAGGAGTTCCAACTTTCATATCTCCTTCGTTAGATACTAATAGAACCTCTGCTAATTCGATAGTTTCGTTAACTTCAGCATTTAGTTTTTCAACTCTTAATACTTCACCTACTGCAACCTTGTACTGTTTACCACCAGTTTTAATAACTGCGTACATTTTAACACCTCCATAAGTATAAAAAAATTGTTTAATTAATTTAACTATTAAAATTAAATTAATATAATAAACGCTAAATTTGGTTGCTGATGACCAGATTTATGCGTAATCTATATAATATTATCATAATAGTTAGGAAAAGTCAATATATAAAAGAAAGTTATATTAAAAATTAGTTTTCTTTTTATTCATTACTATTAATTATTTCAAAATCAATTTCTTTATTTTTGGTAGGATTGAAAAAACCGTAGTTCTTCTTAAATTGTATACTCACTCCTTCTGTATTAGATAATTTTATCCCATCCCCTGAAATAACTCTTTTAAGTTTATATTCCTTTAGATTTGATTTATCTTTTAAAATTGCTGTTTCCCAGTTATCTTTGGAAGTTAGTTCAGCTGAAAAATTGTCTTTACCACTAAGAATTAATTTTTGATTGCTTTCATTTGTTATAGAAGAAAAATTTGTAACTGTTTTATCAGTAAAATTACTACACGCACCTAAGATAAATATTGTAGAAAAAATAAATAAAATTCTAATCATAATTTGCCCTCCTGAAAAATCTTTAATTGTATATGGTCCAATAATATCATTAATTCATTGAATTATCAAGATAGAAACTAAACTAATTTCTCATATATGAAGATGAAATAATTCTTATTCTAAGATTGTTAAAATTAACCCTTCCATTGAAAAAAAAGCAATTTTATGGTATGATTTAATGAAAAAATATTAATAAAATTAATAGTATAAATTTAAAATAAAGTGAGGAAATATGAAAATATATATAGCTCCTATGGCAGGAGTAACTGATTACACGTATAGAGAAATATTAAGTGAATATAAACCAGACCTTCTTTTTACCGAAATGGTAAGTATTAACGCATTGGAAATGCAAAATGATAAGACATTAAATCAAATGTTGAGAATACGTCATGGAGAAGCTGTACAAATTTTTGGAAAGGATATTGATAAAATAATATATAGTGCTAAATATATTGAATCTTTAGGGGTAACTCATATAGATTTAAATTCAGGTTGCCCAATGAATAAAATAACTAAAAACGGTTATGGAGCAGCACTACTTCAAGATCCAGAGCATATAAAAAATATTCTTGTGGCTATGAGAGAAAATTTAAAACCAGAGACGTCAATTTCTATAAAGATAAGAGTTGGATGTAATGGAATAAAAAATCATGTGAAAATAGCTAAAATAGCAGAAGAAGTTGGATGTACTCATATAACAGTTCATGGAAGAACAAAAGAGCAATTATATACTGGAAAAGCAGACTGGAACTTAATAAAAGAAGTTAAAGAAGCTGTAAATATACCTGTAATAGGAAATGGGGATATATTTACTGCTGAAGATGCCATGGAAAGAATAAAATATTCTGGTGTGGATGGTATAATGTTGGCTAGAGGTGTTTGTGGAAACCCTTGGTTAATAAGAGAAATAAAAGAAATGTTAGAGTTTGGATATATAAAAACTGTTCAAACAGTAGAAGAACGATTAGAGACTGCTTTAAAACATGTTGAACTTGCGAGAAAAAATAATCCTGAAAAAAGTTTTAGATTTGATTTAAGAAAACATTTATGTTGGTATGTAAAGGGAATAAAAAATGCCTCTGAAATAAAAAATTTAATAAATCATACAGATTCATATGATGAAGTTGTGAATATATTACTAAGTGCAAAAGAAAATAATAGGAGCGTGGATTAAAATTGAAAACTACAGATACTCCTTTAATGACACAATATAAAGGAATAAAAGCAGAGAATAAAGATAGTATTCTTTTTTTTAGATTAGGAGATTTCTATGAAATGTTTTTTGAAGATGCAGTTACAGCATCAAAAGAGTTAGGTTTAACACTAACTAGTAGAAATAAAGAAAAAAATCAAGAAATTCCATTAGCTGGAATTCCTTATCATTCAGCTAGTTCATATATTGCTAAATTAGTAAATAAAGGATATAAAGTTGCAATTTGTGAACAAGTGGAAGATCCTAAATTAGCAACTGGCTCAATAGTAAAAAGAGCAGTGGTAAGAGTAATAACACCAGGAACAGTTGTTGATACTGATTATTTAGACGAAAAAACTAATAACTATTTGCTAGGAATAAAAATATTAGATGATAGGGCTGGACTTGCATACATTGATATAACTACAGGTGAATTTAATACAAGTGAAGTTAAGATTGCTATGTTATTAGGTGAAATAAATAAAGTAGCTCCCAAAGAGATTATTTTAGATAAAAAAACAAAAGATATATTGTATGCAGATATAAAGAATCAAGCTTTTGGCAGAGAAATTCTTATATCAGAGGTGGAAAACAGTAGAAAAAGTTCGGAATATCTAAAGGAATATTTTAAGGTGACTTCACTGGAAAGTTTCAATATGAAAGATAAGGGACTGGCTATAGATGTATCAGCAATGGTTTTGAAATATGTGTTAGAACTTCAAAAAGGTCAGCCTATTCCTACACAGAAAATAAATTATTTAAGCTCAAAAAATATAGTTGAATTAAATTTAACAACTCAAAAAAATCTTGAAATAGTTGAAAATAGTAGAGAAAAAACAAGTTATGGTACTTTATTTTGGGTTTTAGACCAATGTAAATGTTCCATGGGAAGTAGACTTCTTAAAAACTTTATAAAAAATCCTTCAAAAAATATAATAGAGATAACAGAAAGACAAAACAATGTAGAGTTTTTTATAAAAGAAGTTTTAATCAGGGAAGAAATAAGAGAAAAATTAAAAGAGATTTATGATATAGAAAGAATTTTAGGAAAATTAGTCATGGGAACTGAGAATAGTCGTGATTTAATAGCTTTAAAAAATTCCATGAAAAAGACTTTAGAGATCTATAAACTGATGAATGGAAATTCAATGTTGCAAGTTGATGTAAATCTATTAATTGAAATATATAACTTGATAAATGAGCGAATAATAGACGAACCTCCCTTTTCTATAAGAGAGGGTGGAATGATAAAAAGAGGATTTAGTGAAGACCTAGATGAACTTCACGATATATCAACAAAAGGAAAAGATTATATTTTAGCTATTGAAAACAGAGAGAAAGAGAGAACTGGAATAAAAACTCTTAAAATAAAATATAATAAAGTTTTTGGTTATTTTATAGAGGTAACTCATTCAAATATACACTTAGTTCCAACAGATTATATTAGAAAACAAACTTTAAGTAATGCAGAAAGATATATAGTACAAGATCTAAAAGAATATGAAGAGAAGGTATTGTCAGCTAAAGAAAGAATAGAATCTTTAGAGTTTGAACTTTTTAAAGAACTTACAAGAAGATTAGGAAAATATAGAGAAATAATTCAAAATGTAGCAACTCAAGTAGCTTATATAGATGTAATGTCAAATTTTGCTTATTGTGCTATAAAAAATAATTATATTAAACCTGATATATCAGAAGATTATTCTTTGGAAATAATTGGTGGAAGACATGTTGTAGTTGAAAGCTTAATAAAAAAAGGAGAATTTGTAAAAAATGATATACATTTAGATGAAAATAAAAATATATTAATTTTAACAGGACCAAATATGTCCGGAAAATCAACTTATATGAAGCAGGTAGCTCTCATATTAATAATGGGTCATATAGGGTCGTTTATACCTGGAGATTATGCAAAAATTCCTTTAGTTGATAAAATATTTACAAGAATAGGAGCATCTGATGATTTAGTTTCGGGACAATCTACATTTATGTTAGAGATGAGTGAAATGGCAAGTATAATAAATTCAGCGACTAAAAATTCATTTATAATTTTAGACGAAATAGGTAGAGGTACTTCAACTTTTGATGGGATATCAATAGCTACATCAATTACTGAGCATATTCATAATAAAATAGGAGCAAAAACTATTTTTGCAACTCACTACCATGAACTAACCCAACTTGAATCCGAACTTTTAGGAGTAAGTAATTATAGAATAGAAGTTCAGGAAAATAAAAATGAAATATTATTTTTAAGAAAAATAGTTAAAGGTGGTGCAGATAAATCTTATGGAATAGAGGTTGCAAGGGTAGCAGGATTACCAAAAGAAGTTTTAAAAAGATCCAAAGAAATTTTATCTATTTTAGAAAATCAAAGAGAAATAATAGATAAAAAAATGCAAGGGGAACAATTAAATTTATTTGGAAATATTTTCATAGAAAATAAGAATGAAGAGGATGCTTTTAAAAAGAAAAAAAATGAAGAGATAGAAATTTTAAGACCTGAAAAAATTGTAATAGAAAAATTGATAGACATAGATTTGAACTCTTTAACTCCCATGGAAGCTCTTTTAAAACTTAATGAATTTAAAAACATATTAAAATAGGAGAAAGCAATGAGAAAAAAAACAACGCTTTATATTTTAGGTGGTATTGTTATATTTATATTAGGTTATCTCAATTATTTTTCTGATGAAGGTGGAAAAAAAAATATTGAGAAAATAATAGAAACTACAGGAGTTAAATATGTTAGTGACGGATATAAAATTGATGCAGACAAACAAATAGATTATATTGAAAAAAATGAAACAAGCTTTTCCAAAGCAAAAGCAGTGATAAAAGATATGGTATTATCTGGAGATAATGCATTTTTAGATGCAGCTAAGAATTTGATGTTGAAATCAAATATTTTGGCTCTTTCTCCCAATGGGTGGAATTTTAAAGCTGAAAATATAGATTATGATAAAATAAAAGATGAGATAATTTCAAATACTGGAGTTGTAGCTTTTAATAAAAAATTAAATGTAACTATTTCTGGTGATAATTTTAAAACTGATAGTAAAATGAGCTATATTGAACTTGAAAAAAATGTGAGTTTGGAGAATGAAAAAATTAAATTAACAGGGGAACTTGCAAAATATGTAGACTCTACAAAAAAAGTGGTGTTATCTGAGAATATAAAATTCAAGGGAAAGGATTTAGGTGATAAATTTAAAGAAAACTTAAGTGGAAATTTTAAAACTTTAATTTATAATTTAGAAAAAAAAGATATAGAGAGTTTTGATAAATATAAAGTGAGTTATGGAAATACAAGTCTTTTTGCAAATTATATCTATTATAATGAATCAACTGAAAATTTAAAAATTAGCGGCGATGTTTCTATTGAAACTAATGATTATAAAATATACCTAGATTGGATTGAAAAAAAAACCATGTCAGAAATAATTTTGCTACATGGTAAAATTAGAGGAAGTAATGGAGTTTATAGTTTTTTAGGGAATGAAGGGAACTACAATTTAAACACAAAAATTTTAACAATAACAGGAAATATAGTTATAACTTCAACTTTAGGACAAGGGATCACAGCTGATAAAATAGAATATAATACAGAAACAGAAATAATAAAAGCTTATGGAAATGAAACTGATGTAATATATACTGCTGGAGATAAGGAAATTAGAGCTAAAGAGATAAGTTTTAATAATAAAATAAAGGAAATGAAGATCGATGTTCCATATAATTTTAAAACTGAAGAATATACAGGTGTAGGAAAAAAAATGCTGTATAATAATTTAACAAAAATAGGTTCTATGGAAAGTGTTATGATTAAAAATAAAGATAGAAAGATAATAACTTCAAAAATAGAATTAATAGAGCTTGAAAATAATATATTAATACCTAATAAATATGAGATAATAACATTAAAAACAGGAGATAGGTTTATATCTCAAAATGGTAAATATAATACTAAAACAAAGATTTTTTCATCTTCTGAAAGTTTTATAAATTATTCTAAAGAGGTTGAGTTAAGTGGAAAGGGATTTTATTTTAATGATACTACAGGAATGGGAGAAATTATCTCAGATGTGAAAATAATAAATAAAATTCAAAAATATAAAATTATAGGAGATAAAAGTGAAATTCAAAAATCAAAATATATAGACTTAATAGGGAATATAAAATTTGAATCTGAAAATTATATTTCTTATATTGATAGAGCTAGATATACTTTTGATAATAAAATAATAAAAATAAATACTCCTATGAAAATTACTTCTAAAAGTGGAAAAAGTAATATGGCAATGAATAATACAGAAATAAATACAGAGATAAGCACAATAAAAGGAACTGAATTTGTAGGTACTGACGAAATATATAGAGCTAGTTCTGACATATTCATGTATAATTATAAAGAAAAGAAAGCCACACTTAAAAAAAATGGAATAATAAGTAATAAAGAAATAACTTTAAAAGGAAATAATTTAGAATATATAGTTGATAAAAAAGAAATTATTGCAAATGGAAAATATGGTTTTTCTTCAGAAAATTTAGAAGGAATTGGAGAAAATTTAATTGTAAATAATTTAAATGGAAATATAAAAGGTGGAAAAATATTTATTAAAACTGATAAAAAAGATGAGTTTCAAGCAAATGCCATGGAAGGAAATCTAAATAATTTAGTAATAAACTTCAAAGGTGATGCTAGAGGTATAACTTTTGAGAAAGGAAAGGTAACTAAATATAAAGGTGAATTAGTAAGAGTTTTATTAGAGAAACCAGAAAAAAAATATGAGATTAAAAATATAGAATTAATAGGAAATTCTACAATAGAACAAGACAATGTTATTCTATATTCAAAACGAACAAATATAGATTTAAAAACAGATATAGCATATTCATATGATAGACCTAAAATAGTAATTTTAGATGAAAAAAATGGAGTAACAGAATTAGAATCAAATGATTTAGAGTTTTATATGAATAAAGATACAATATTTTTTAATGGAAATATCTATATAATTAATAAAAATGAAGAGAAAGGAAACACTACTGTAAAAGCGGAAAAAGGAATGGCGAAAACTAAAGAAAAAATAATAGAGATAGAAAAAAATGTGGTGGTTGATTATCCAGAAGCTATAATACATGCAGATAAAGGTATATATAATATGGGAACAAAAAAAATAAGAGCTTTAGGAAAAGTTATTGTAGACTATAAAACAAAAAAATAGAGGAGCTTTTCATGATAAATTTAATAGCAGATAACCTGTCTAAATCATATAAAAATAGAAAAGTAGTAGATAATGTAAGTATAGAAGTTGCTAAGGGCCAGATAGTAGGATTATTAGGGCCTAATGGAGCAGGAAAAACTACAACATTTTATATGATAACAGGAATAGTAAGACCAGATTCTGGAAAAGTACTATGTAATGAACAAGATATAACAGATAGTCCAATATATAAAAGAGCAAATATGGGAATAGGTTATTTAGCTCAAGAACCTTCTGTATTTAGAAATCTAACAGTGGAAGAAAACATTATGGCTATTTTAGAAATGAAAAATTATGATAAAAAAACTCAAGAGGAAAAAATGGAAAAACTTTTAGAAGAATTTAAACTTTTAAAAGTTAGAAAATCCTTAGGATTCTCCTTGTCAGGTGGAGAAAGAAGAAGAGTAGAAATAGCTAGAACCATAGCGAATAATCCAGATTTTATACTGTTAGATGAACCTTTTGCAGGAGTAGACCCCATAGCAGTTGAAGATATTCAACAAATAATCCTTTATTTAAAAAAAAAGGGATTAGGAATTTTAATAACTGACCATTCTGTGAGAGAAACTCTAAGTATAACAGATAAAGCATATATAATGGCAGAAGGAAAAGTTTTAATTCACGGAACGCCAAAAGAAATAGAAGAAAATGAATTAGCAAGAAAAATATACTTAGGTGAAAATTTTAAGTTAGACTAGAAAAAAATAAAAAAATAGTTTAAAATATAAATTCATGATTATATAAAAATGAGGAGAATAAAAATGTTAACAGGAAACGAAATTAGGAAGCAATTTATAGAATTTTTTAAAGAAAAACAGCATAAACATTTTGAAAGTGCAACATTGATACCAGATGACCCATCACTATTACTAACAGTAGCAGGGATGGTTCCATTTAAACCATATTTTTTAGGACAAAAACAAGCTCCGTATCCAAGAATTACAACCTATCAAAAATGTATTAGAACTAATGATTTAGAAAATGTAGGAAGAACAGCGAGACACCATACTTTTTTTGAAATGTTAGGAAATTTCTCTTTTGGAGATTATTTCAAAGAAGAGGCTATTATGTGGTCTTGGGAATTTATTATAGAAGTTTTAGGTTTGGATAAGGAAAAAATGTGGGTATCTGTATTTACAACAGATGATGAAGCTGAAAAAATTTGGATAGAAAAATGTAACTTTCCAAAAGAAAGAATTGTAAGAATGGGAGAGGATGAAAACTGGTGGTCAGCAGGACCAACTGGTTCATGCGGGCCTTGTTCAGAACTTCATGTGGATTTAGGGGTTGCTTATGGTGGTGATGAAAATTCTAAACTGGGAGATTTGGGAACAGATAATAGATTTATAGAAATATGGAACCTAGTATTTACAGAGTGGAATAGAAAAGAAGACGGAACATTAGAACCATTACCTAAGAAAAATATAGATACAGGTGCTGGTTTGGAAAGAGTTACAGCTATGGTACAAGGGAAAAGTAATAATTTTGAAACAGATTTAATATTTCCAATAATAGAAAGAGCTGGAGAATTAACAGGAACAACATATGGTGAGAAAGAAGAGATAGACTTCTCTTTAAAAGTAATAACAGACCATGCAAGAGCTATAACATTTCTAATAAATGATGGTGTTATACCTTCTTATGAAGGAAGAGGATATGTTCTTAGAAGAATTTTAAGAAGAGCTGTAAGACATGGAAGACTTTTAGGTGTAAAAGATAATTTTATGTATAAAATGGTGGATAAAGTTGTAGAACTTATGAATGATGCTTATCCAGATTTAAAAATTAATCTAAATCATATAAAAAAAATCGTTAAAATAGAAGAAGAAAGTTTTTCTAAAACTTTGGATCAAGGAATTCAGCTTGTAACAAATGAAATAAAAAAATTAAAAGAAAATGGAGAAGAAAAATTATCAGGAGAGATTTCATTTAAACTTTATGATACATTTGGATTTCCATTTGAACTTACAGAAGAGATTTGTGAATATGAAAATATTACTCTTTTAAGAAGTGAATTTGATGAAAAAATGGAAGAACAGAGAGATAAAGCAAGATCATCTAGAAAAATTGTAATGGAAAAAGGACAAGATACTTTTATAGAAGAATTTTATGATGAGCATGGAGCAACAGAATTTGTAGGATATTCTCTGCTTAAAACAGAAGCAAAAATATTAAGTATACGAAAAAAAGAAGATGGTAAATTTATTATTATTTTTGATAGAACATCTTTTTATGCTGAATCTGGAGGTCAAGTTTCAGATAGAGGAACTATAAGTGGTCAAGGCGTGACTTGTAGAGTCATAGATGTTCAAAAACAAAAAGATATATATATTCATGTGGTGGAAGTGATTCAAGGATTAGAAAATTTAAAAGAAGGATTAATTGTAAATTTAATAGTTGATGAAGTTAGAAGAAACTATATATCTAGAAATCATACTGCTACACATTTACTTCATAAGGTTTTAAAAGAGGTTTTAGGGGATCATGTTCAACAAGCTGGTTCAGTAGTTGATGTGGACAAATTAAGATTTGATTTTACTCATTATGAGGCTTTAAAAGATGAGCAAATAGAATTTATAGAAAAAATAATAAATACTAAAATAGCAGAAGGATTAAATGTAATGGTTAAGGAAATGTCTCAAGTTGAGGCAAAAAATTCTGGAGCAGTAGCACTATTTGGAGATAAATATGGAGATAGAGTAAGAGTTGTAAATATAGATGATTATTCTATTGAGCTTTGTGGTGGAATTCATGTGGAAAATATAGCTAAAATTGCTATTTTTAATATAGTAAGTGAGTCTGGAGTTGCAGCTGGAATAAGAAGAATAGAAGCACAGACTGGATATACAGCATATGAGTCATTTTTTAATTATGAAAAAATAGCTAGAAAATCAGCTAAAGTTTTGAAAACGGACATAGAATCATTGGAAGAAAGGGTTAAGTCTACTCTTGATCAATTAAAAAATAGTGAGAAAGAAATAGAAAAATTAAAGTCTAAATTAGCTTCTTATGAAGCAGATTCAATGTTTGATTCTTTAGAAGAAATAAATGGAATAAAAGTATTAATGAAGACTTTTAAGGGAAAAGATGCAGAATATTTAAGAGAAATAGTTGATAAAGCTAAAGATAAGCTAGGTAGTTGTATAGTTGTTCTAGGTAGTGATATAGAAAAAGCTGTTTTTGCTGTTGGAGTAACAAAAGATTTAATTACAAAAGTGAAAGCAGGAGATTTAGTGAGAGAAGCTGCAAAATTAACTGGTGGAAATGGCGGTGGAAGACCAGATTTTGCTCAAGCTGGAGGAAAAGATGGTTCTCAAGTGGAAAATGCTATAAATTTATTAAGAGATATATTAAAACAAAGTTTATAGAATGAAAAATTAACCGTAGGAAGTGTCAGGTGAATAAAAAATATCTAGCTTTAGATATAGGAGATGTAAGAATAGGAGTAGCAAGATCTGATAGATTAGGGATGTTTGCTACCCCTTTAGAAGTTATTGATAGAAAAAAAACAAAATCAGTTCCAAGAATAAAAGAGCTTTGTGAAATAGAGCAGACTAAGAAACTAGTAGTTGGAATACCAAGAAGTTTAGATGGAACAGAGAAGAGACAAGCGGAAAAAGTAAGAGAATATTTAGCTAAACTTAGAAAGAATATAGAAGGCTTGGAAATTTTTGAAATAGATGAAAGATTGACCACTGTTTCAGCAGATAGGATATTGACAGAAATGGGGAGCAAAGGAGCTTTAGAAAAAAGAAAGGTAGTAGATAAAGTAGCTGCAGCAATTATATTACAAACTTTTTTAGATGGAAAAAGATAAAAGAATATATGGAGGAATTATGAAGAGAGCGATTTTAGTTAAGCTATTATTAGTATTCTTGGTGATATTTGGAGCTGCTTGGCTAACATTTAAGACACCAATAAAATTAGGACTAGATTTAAAAGGTGGAGTTTATGTGGTATTGGAAGCTATTCCAGAAAATGGAGTAGTGCTGGATACAGAGGCTATGGACAGATTAGTAGAGGTATTGGATAGAAGAATAAATGGTCTTGGAGTTGCTGAGTCAGTTGTCCAAAAAACTGGAAGTAATAGAGTAATAATAGAATTACCTGGAGTAAAAAATACAGAAGATGCCGTAAAATTAATTGGGAAAACAGCACTTATGGAATTTAGAATAATGAATGCTGATGAAACTTTAGGAGAGACTCTTTTAACAGGAGCAGCTTTAAAAAAATCAGCAGTTTCCTATGATAACTTGGGAAGACCTCAAATTCAATTTGAAATGACAGGAGAGGGAGCAGTTAAATTTGCTGAAATAACAAGAGATAATATTGGGAAAAGACTTGCAATAACATTAGATGGTGTTGTACAAACTGCTCCCATGATAAATTCTGAAATACCAGGTGGAAATGGTGTTATAACAGGAAGTTATACAGTGGATGAAGCAAAAGCAACTGCTACTCTTTTAAATGCAGGAGCTCTTCCTGTAAAAGCAGAAATAGTTGAAACTAGAACAGTGGGAGCATCTCTTGGAGAAGAGTCCATAAAAAAAAGTGGTGAAGCAGGTATATTAGCAGTTATTCTTATAGGAGTATTTATGATTTATCTTTATAGATTACCTGGAATAATAGCAGTATTTGCACTGGGAGCTTTTGGTCTTATAACTTTTGGAACATTAAATTTTATAGATGCAACATTAACACTTCCTGGAATAGCTGGAATAATTTTATCAGTAGGAATGGCAGTGGATGCCAATGTAATTATATTTGAAAGAATAAAAGATGAATTGCGGCTAGGGAATAATGTAATGGGCTCTATAAATTCTGGATTTAGTAAGGGATTTGCTTCTATATTTGATGGTCAAGTAACTACATTGATTATAACAACAATTTTATTTGTATTTGGAACAGGAGCAGTAAAAGGTTTTGCAGTAACTCTTACAATAGGGGCAATAGCATCTATGTTTACAGCACTAACATTAACAAAGGTTATGCTAATAGCTTTTGTTGAAGGATTTAAACTTGAAAAACCAGAACTATTTGGAGTGAAAAGGGGGAATAAAAATGCGTAGTATAGATATAATAAAAAGAAGTAAATTATATGTAAGTATTGGAATAATTGCAGTTATTCTTGCACTTACAGCTCTTTTCACAAAAGGTTTAAATTATGGAATAGATTTTTCTGGTGGAAATCTCTTTCAATTAAAATTTGAAAAACAAATTAATTTACCAGAAATAAATAAACATTTGGATGCACTTGCAGTGGAAATACCACATTTAGATTCTAGATCTAGAAAAGTTCAACTTTCAGAAGATAATACAGTTATAATTAGAACTCAAGAGATGAGTGAAGTAGAAAAAGATAGTTTTATCTCAGAAATGAAGGTATTGGGAGATTATAAATTAGAAAAAACAGAAAAAGTAGGTTCTAGTGTAGGAAAAGATTTAAAAGAAGCTGCTATTTATTCTTTAGCAATAGGATCTATCTTAATTGTAATTTATATAACAGTTAGATATGAATTTGTATTTGCAATAGCAGCAATAATAGCACTTTTACATGATGTTATTATAGCACTTGGAGTAATTGCATTTTTAGGTTATGAAATAAATACAGAGTTCATAGCAGCAATATTAACAATTTTAGGATACTCTATAAATGATACTATAATTATTTATGATAGAATTAGAGAAAAATTAAGAGAGCAAAATAAAAGAGGGGCAACATTTGGAGAAATTTTAAACATAAGTTTAAATGATGTTATGGTAAGGTCAATAAATACATCATTAACAACTTTACTTGCAGCTTTTGCTATTCTTATTTTTGGAGGAGACTCACTTAAAACATTTATTGTAACATTAATAGTTGGAGTTACTGCGGGGTCATATTCTTCAATATTTATAGCAACACCTATTATTTATTTAATGGATAAAGATAGAGATGGAAAAGGAAGTATAGAGTTTAAAGAAGAGGATGATAACTATAAAGAAAAAATAGTTGTTTAATAATTTAAAAATTTTTCAAAAAATAGTTATGGGAGAAATAAAAAATGGCAAGAGTAATATTAGAAGAAGGAAAAGAAAAAAAAATAATTAATTTTTATACTAATATATTTAAAGATGATATACAATCTACACAGGGAACTATAAAAAATGGTGACATAGTAGATGTTTGTATGAGAGATTTAAGATTTATAGCTAGAGGTTATGTAACAGAAGGAACTTCAGCATATGTAAGAGTACTTACAACAAAGGAAGAAATTATAGACTCAAAATTTATACTAGGAAAAATAAAAAATGCATATGATAAAAGAAAACATTTATCTGAAGAAACAAATTGTGTAAGAGCTTTTTATTCTGAAGCAGATGGGATACCAGGATTAATTATAGATAAATTTGATAAATATATTTCTGTTCAATTTAGAAATTCAGGAATAGATTCCATAAGACAAGATATTATAAATGCAATAAAAAAAGTATTTAAACCAAAAGGAATCTATGAAAGAAGTGATGTAGAGCAAAGAACTTTAGAAGGAGTAGAACAAAAAACTGGTATAATTTATGGAGAAATACCAGAAAGAATAATAATGCATGACAATGGACTTCAGTACTATATAGATATAGTTGATGGACAGAAAACTGGTTTTTTCTTAGATCAAAGAGATTCAAGAAAATTTATTAGACCATATGTAAAACAAAATACAAGATTTTTAGATGTTTTTTCTAGTACTGGTGGATTTTCCATGGCAGCATTAAAAGAAGGAGCATTAAAAGTTGTAGCAATAGATAAAGCACCTCATGCATTAGATTTAGCTAGGGAAAATTATACTTTAAATGCTTTTGAAAATAACTTTTCAACTGCTGAAGGAGATGCTTTTATGCTTCTTAAAACAATGGCAGAAAGAGGGGAAAAATATGATATTATAACATTGGATCCTCCATCACTAGTGAAAAAGAAGATGGATATAGAAAGAGGTAGAGATTTTTTCTATAATCTTTGTAACCAAAGTTTTAAAATGCTAGAAAATGGGGGTATATTAGGTGTTATTACGTGTGCATATTATATAAGTATGCAAGATATTTTGGAAGTTACAAGAATGGCTGCATCTAGAAATGGAAAATTACTTCAAGTAATAGGGACAAATTATCAACCAGAAGATCATCCTTGGTTACTTCATATACCAGAAAGCTTATATTTAAAAGCTTTATGGGTTAGAGTAGTGGAGAACTAAAATGTATGTGGATATTGTAGTTTTAATAACTTTAATTTTATTTATAATATCTGGATTTTCAGTAGGTTTTTTTGTTCAATTTATTTCTATTTTTGGTTTGATAGGTAATTTATTTTTAGCAAAGTATTTTACACCTTATGCACTTAAATTTTTTAAGATTAAAGACAAAATAGAAAATGAAATGGTGGCTTATATATTGATATTTATATTTATATATATTAGTTTATTAATTTTAACATCATTATTAAATAAATTTTTCAGTGTGCAAAGAAAGGATATTTTTAATAGGTTAGGTGGTGTAGTAATATCTCTTGCAAAAGGAATTATTATTTGTATGATTTTAATATCTGCATTTGAAATCACTGAAAAAAAATATCCACACCTGAAAAAATATAGTAAAAATAGTATGGCTATTTCTTATTCAGAAAAAGCTATGCCCTATATTTATTCATATGTTCCAGATGAAATAAAAATAAGTTTAGAAGAGATAAGAGATGATAAATTAGTGGATAAATATATTAAAAAATTTTTTTAGGAGAACTTTATGAAAATTGTTGAAAAATATATACTAAAAGAAATGAAGTTACCTATATTATTTGGTATATCTATATTTACATTTATTTTTCTTATTGATATTATTGTTGCCATGATGGAGAATATAATTATAAGGGGGATATCTTTTATAGATACAATGAGAATACTCTCCTTTTATCTTCCACCTATTTTAGCTCAAACTATTCCCATGGGAGTTTTTTTGGGAGTTATGACAACATTTTCAAAATTTACTAGAAATAGTGAAAGTATAGCTATGAGTTCAATGGGACTTAGTTTAAAAGATATTTTAAAACCTATTATTAAACTTACAATTATTATAACGTTGTTTATATTTTTTTTGCAAGAATCAATTATTCCAAAATCTTTTGAAAAGCTACAATATATAACAACTAAAATTGCACTGGAAAATCCTGTTTTTCAGATGAAAGAAAAAACATTTATAGATGATGTGGATGAATTTAGTATATATATTGATAAAATTGATAAAAGAGATGGAGTTTCTTCAGGAGTCTTAATATTCCAAAAAGATAAGAATACAAACTATCCAACTATAATAGTTGGGAAGAATGCATTTTGGAAAAATGATGCCATGGTTCTTAAAGATTCAGAGTTTTATAAATTTAAACAAAATGGTTCTATAGAAATTAAAGGTGAGTTTCAAGAAAAAATAATTCCGCTATCAGCTTATGCTACGGATATGAAAATAAAACTTAAAAATATAGAGGCCATGGGAATAATTGGATTAATAAAAGAATCTAAGCTTCATACTGGAGAAGAAAAATTGAAATATAATGTGGAGATTAATAAAAGATTAGCTGTTCCAATCTCAGTAATTATACTTGCAATATTTGGTGTGTTATTAGCTAATGGTCATCATAGAAGTGGAAAAGGAGCAAGTTTTGCTTTAAGTTTACTTATAATTTTTTCATATATAATGATGCTAAATATAGGTGTTGTTTTAGCTAATAGAGGTTTAGTTCCAAGTGTTGTAGGAGTTTGGACTCCAAATATAATTTTATCTATAATAACTTATCTAGTATATAAAACTAAAGCTAAGGTGATGTAAATGAAAAGAATAGATAAGCATATAAGTAAAAATTTTATAAAGTATACTCTTTTAAGTCTCACTGCTTTTTTAAATATTTTTTTACTTGGTCAAATTTTTAGGATTATAAAGTTTGTAAGTGATGGAAAAATGACTATAGGAGATTCAGGGATATATTTATTAACTCTTATTCCTAAAATATTGGTAGATATAACTCCACTTTCTGTATTATTAGGTGGACTTATATCTATGAATATAATGGCCAGTAATTTAGAGATAATATCACTTAAAACATCTGGAGTAAGTTTTAAAAGAATAATTGTATTTCCTGTATTAATATCAGCACTGCTTTCAGGTGTGATTTTTAAAATTAGTGATAATATAGCACCAAAAGCTTATGAGAAATCAAGAATTTTAAGAGGAAGTGATAAAGCTGATAGAACTATTCCGATTATAAAGCATAAAGCATTTTTAAGAGGAAAGGGAAATTTTGTATATTATATGGATATAATAAATAGAGTAGAAAAAATTGGAAATAAAATAGAGATAATAGAATTTAGTCCAGATTTTAGTTCTATAAAAAAAATTATAACTGCAAATAAAGGGAGTTATGATGATAAAAAAGAAATTTGGAATTTTGAAAAAGTCTATATAACTGATAATATAAGTAAAAAATCTATTTTTTATAATAATTATTCAAATGAAAAATATAAAGATAATCCCAATGAGTTTATAACTTTAGGTAAAAATCCAAAGACACTAACAATAAAAGATTTGAAGAAAGAAATGAAAGAACTTAAAATTGTAGGAGAAGATATTGGAGAATTTACTCAAGAATTAGCAAAAAGATATTCTTTTCCATTTGCTAGTTTTGTAATTTGTTTTATAGGATTATCTTTGGGAAGTAGATATGTTAGAGGCTCTTCTGCAATGAGTATAGGAGTTTCTGTTATTTTTGGTTATGGATATTATTTATTAGATGGTATGTTTGAAGCTATAAGTAAAAATGGTTTTATCAATCCATTTTTATCCAGTTGGATTCCAAATTTATTATTTTTGGCAATAGGAATTTATTTTGTAAATGGCTCAGAATATTAAATTTTTATTGTAATAGGAGATGAGATTGTGATAGATATAAGAAATTTAAAAAATGGAATACCTGTTTTAATGGAAAAAGTAGAAGACATAAAAAGTTTTACCATTGGTATCTTTGTTAAAACTGGCTCAAGAAATGAGCTAGTAGGAGAGTATGGTTTATCTCATTATATTGAACATATGATGTTTAAAGGAACAAAAACTAGAACAGCCAAAGAGCTTTCTGAAATTATAGATGATAATGGTGGGTCTATGAACGCATATACAAGTAAAGATACAACTTGCTACTATGTTAAAATGCTTTCTACAAAACTGGATATAACATTAGATATATTTTCAGATATGTTTTTAAATTCAACATTTACAAATGAAAATTTAGATAAAGAAAGAAATGCAATTCTAGAAGAGATAAAAATGTATGAAGATATTCCAGAAGAGATAGTTCACGAAGAAAATATAAAATTTGTTTTAAATGATGAATATGCTAATATTGTATTGGGAGATGAAGCTACTTTAAAAAAAATAGATAGAGATATGTTTATGAACTATTTTAATCAAAAATATGTTCCATCTAATATGGGAATTTCAATTGCTGGAAATTTTGATTTTCAAGAGTTATACGAAAAGCTTAATAATAGTTTTGGAGAAATTGAAAATAAACCTTGTAGAGAAGAAGAAAAATCAGAATTTAAAGTACAATCAGGAGTTAATAAAATAAAAAAAGATTGTAATCAAGTTCATCTTTGTTTTAACACTTTAGGAATAGCAACAAATCATAAAGACAGATACATTATGAGCTTACTTTCAAATGTATTAGGTGAGAATATGAGTTCGAGACTTTTTCAAAAGATAAGAGAGGATAAAGGACTTGCATATTCTATATATTCTTATTCTAGTAATTATAAAGAGGGAGGAATATTTACTATATATGCTGGAACTTCAAAAGAAAACTATGAGTTAGTTATTGATCTTATAAAAGAAGAACTTGAACTTATAAAAAAAGAAGGTATTACACAAAGAGAAATAGAACGAGCGAAAAATCAAATAATAAGTATGTTGACATTTGCTCTTGAAAATAGTAGAGGAAAAATGTCAAGATTATGGAATTCATACCTTTTATATGGGAAAATAATTACCATAGAAGAGATAGATGAAATTATATCAAAAATAACATTAGAGGATATAAAACGTGTGGCTAATGATATTTTTAAAGAAGAATATTATTCAACAACGATATTAGGAGAAATATAAAATGGAAAAAGTAAAAGTTAAAATAATAGCAGAATCAGGGGTAGTAATTCCAGAATATATGACTGAAGAAGCAGCAGGAATGGATATTAGAGCAAAAATAGAAGAACCTATAATTTTAGGTTCTTTAGAAAGAACTATGGTTCCAACAGGAATAAAAATTGAGATACCAATGGGTTATGAGGTACAAGTAAGACCAAGAAGCGGACTGGCTGCAAAGCATGGAATTACTCTTTTAAATTCACCAGGAACTGTAGATTCAGATTATAGAGGGGAATTAAAAGTTATACTTGTAAATTTAAGTAAAGATAGTTATAAAATTGAAAATGGAGAGAGAATAGCTCAATTAATATTAAGTAAAGTATATAGAATGGACTTAGAATCTGTAGATAGTTTAAATACTACAAAAAGAGCTGACGGGGGATTCGGTCACACTGGAAAATAAATAGGGTGTGAATAAAATGATAAATATAAAAAAAATAAAAAAAGTAAGTTTAAGATTACCCTTAAATGCATTATGTATTTTATCGCTTAGTTTGATGAGTATATATAGTACAACATCTAATAGAACAATGAGTTTTTTCTATAGAGAACTAATTTTTACGGGAGTTGGATTGGTTGTATATTTTTTTGTTTCTCTTATTGACTATAGAAATTATCAAAAATATGCAAAATTAATATATGTATTTAATGTTTTAATGCTGATTTCAGTTTTTATATTTGGAAGTACAAGATTGGGAGCACAACGTTGGATTGATTTAGGATTTATTGTAATACAACCTTCTGAATTTTCAAAAATTCTTATAATATTAACTTTTTCAGAATACTTAGTTAGAAATTATTCTACAAATAAAAATGATGGATTTAAAAAAATGATAAAATCATCTATACATATTATTCCAATATTTTTATTAGTTGCCAAACAACCAGATTTAGGAACATCATTATCTTTAGTTTTTATTTATTTTATAATTTTATTCATAAGTGGATTAAATTGGAGAATTATTTCTATATCTTTAGGGACAATTATTTCATCCATACCAATAGCATTTTTATTTTTATTAAAACCATATCAAAAGCAGAGAATACTAACTTTTTTAGATCCAGAAGCTGATTTGTTAGGAAGTGGTTGGAATGTAACACAATCAAAAATTGCAATAGGTTCAGGTGGATTATTTGGGAAAGGTTTTTTTAATAGTACTCAAAGTAAGTTAAGATTTTTACCTGAAGCTCATACAGATTTTATAGGTTCAGTTTTTTTAGAGGAAAAAGGACTTATTGGTGGTGGAATTCTACTGTTACTTTTTTTGTGGTTAATATTTCAAATTACACAAATTGGAGATAAATCTAAAGATGAATATGGAAAATTAATCTGTTATGGAATAGCCTCAGTTTTTTTATTTCATGTAATTGTTAATGTTGGAATGATAATGGGAATCATGCCTGTAACAGGGAAACCTCTACTATTTATGAGCTATGGAGGTAGTTCTTTAATTTTAAGTTTTCTGATGCTTGGAATTGTACAAAGTGTAAAAGTGTATAAAGATTAAAAAAAAAAATATAAAGAGTATATTTTTAATGATAAAAATGTTAGAATTGAGTATAAGAATATATAAATTAGAGGGAGGAAGTAAAATTGGATTTACATTATTTAA